>VSOO01000137.1 GCA_009774895.1 Alistipes sp.
CTATAAAGTTACGCATTTTGTTGATAAAATGCAATCGCGCGGCCGGAAATTTTCCGGCAAATTGTCTTATCTTTGTTCGGGATTTACAAACACTGCACCGAAAATGCCGGAATTCGTCCATCTGCACGTACATACCCAATACTCCATCCTCGACGGAGCCGCCGCGGTCAAGCCCCTGCTCAAACGGGCCAAGGAACTCGGTATGACCTCGCTGGCCATTACCGACCACGGCAACATGTACGGGGTGAAGAACTTCCACGACACGGCCGTCGATCTGGGCATCAAGCCCATCCTCGGCTGCGAGGTCTACGTCGTGCGCAACCGTTTCGAGAAGGACAAGGACGAGAAGGCCGGCGACCACCTCATTCTGCTGGCCAAGAACCTGGAGGGGTATCACAACCTCTGCAAGATGGTCTCCTACTCTTTCACCGAGGGTTTCTACTACAAGCCGCGCGTGGACAAACAGCTCCTCCAGGAGTACCATGAAGGGCTCATCTGCTGCTCGGCCTGCTTGGGCGGCGAGCTGCCCCAGGCCATCATGCGCAACGACATGCAGGAGGCCGAACGCGTGGTCGAGTGGTTCAAGGGGGTGTTCGGCGAGGATTACTACCTCGAAATGCAGCTCCACCGCTCGGGCGATCCGCAGAAGGACGAGGATGTCTATGCCAACCAGGTGCGCGTGAACCGCGCGCTGCTCGACCTGGCCGCCAAATACGGGGTGAAGTACATCTGTTCGAACGACGTGCACTTCATCCTGGCCGAGGACGCCGCGGCGCACGACCATCTGATCTGCCTCAACACGGGCCGCGATCTGGACGACCCGAACCGCATGCGTTATACGTTTCAGGAGTACCTGAAGTCGCCCGAGGAGATGGCGGCGCTCTTTCCCGACCATCCGGAGGCGCTGGCCACGACGCTCGAAATCGCCGGCAAGGTCGAGGAGTACACACTGGCCCATGCGCCGCTGATGCCCAACTTCCCGCCGCCGGCCGACTTCCACATGCCGCTGGAGGAGCTGCGCGCGTCGTTCGTCAAGAAGATAGAGGATGCGGAGCTGCTGGCCCGCATCGGGGCGTGCGCGACCACGGAGGAGCTGGAGGCGATGGTGGCCGGCGACAGGGACCTGAGCGACAAGCTGATGGTGGCCAAGCAGTTTTGCTACCTCAAGGATATTACCTACCAGGGTGCGCACCGGCGCTATCCCGGCGAGAAGTGGACCCCGGAGGTCGAAAAGCGCATCCGCTACGAGCTCGACACGATCGAGTGGATGGGTTTCCCGGGTTACTTCCTCATCGTGTGGGACTACATACGCGCCGCGCGCGAAATGGGCGTGTCGGTGGGGCCGGGCCGCGGATCGGCCGCGGGATCGGTGGTGGCCTACTGTCTGCGCATCACGAACATCGACCCGCTGGCCTACGACCTGCTGTTCGAGCGTTTCCTGAATCCGGAGCGCATCTCGCTGCCCGATGTCGATGTGGATTTCGATGAGGACGGCCGCGCCGACGTGCTGAAATACTGCGTGCAGAAGTACGGTCAGAAGCGCGTGGCGCAGATCGTGACGTTCGGTACGATGGCGCCCAAGATGGCGATCAAGGATGTGGCCCGCGTGCAGAAGCTCGCCCTCTCGGAGAGCGACCGTCTGTCGAAGCTGGTGCCCGACAAGATCACGCCCGACAAGAAGCACGGCGAAACGCCGTTCGATTTCGTATATAAGGAGTCGCCCGACCTGGCCGCCGAGCGCGAGTCGCCCAACCAGCTGATCCGCAACACGCTCAAGTATGCCGAAAAGCTGGAAGGCTCGATCCGCCAGACGGGCGTGCACGCCTGCGGCGTCATCATCGGCCAGGACGACCTGGAGAAGTTCGCCCCGATGGCCATCGCCAAGGACGCCGAACTGAACGTGGTGGAGTTTGAGGGCAAGGAGGTGGAGAGCGTGGGTCTGATCAAGATGGACTTCCTCGGACTGCGCACGCTCTCAATCATCAAGGATGCCGTGCGCAACGTGAAGGACGTGCACGGCGTGGAGGTGGACATCGACGCCATACCGCTCGACGATGCGCCGACCTACGAGGTCTTCGCCCGGGGCGACACCACGGGACTCTTCCAGTTCGAGTCGCCCGGAATGAAGAAGCACCTGCGCAACCTCAAGCCCAACCGCTTCGAGGACCTGATCGCCATGAACGCCCTCTACCGTCCGGGACCGATGGAGTACATACCCAACTTCATCGCCCGCAAGCAGGGCACGGAGCCGGTGACCTACGAGATTCCGGACATGGAGGAGTACCTGAGCGACACGTACGGCATTACGGTATATCAGGAGCAGGTCATGCTGCTGTCGCAGAAGCTCGCCGGCTTCACGGGCGGCGAGGCCGACACGCTGCGCAAGGCGATGGGCAAGAAGAAGCGCGACGTGCTGGACAAGATGAAGCCCAAGTTCATCGCGGGATGCAAGGAGCGCGGCCACGACGAGAAGATATGCGACAAGATATGGGGCGACTGGGAGGCGTTCGCATCCTATGCGTTCAACAAGTCGCACTCCACGTGCTATGCCTACGTGGCCTACCAGACCGGTTACCTCAAGGCCCACTATCCCTCGGAGTTCATGGCGGCGCTGCTGAGTCGCAACCTTGCGGACATCAAGCAGATCACGCTCTACATGAGCGAGAGCAAACGCATGGGAATCCGTGTGCTGGGACCCGACATCAACGAGTCGATGCGCACCTTCTCGTCGAACAGGGCGGGCGACGTGCGCTTCGGCCTGGCGGCGGTGAAGGGCGTGGGCGAAGCCGCCGTGGACAGCATCATCGCCGAACGCGAGGCGCACGGCAAATTCCGCGACATCTACGACTTCATGGAGCGTGTGAATTTCGGCGTGGTGAACCGCAAATGCCTGGAGAACATCGCCTATTCGGGCGGTTTCGACTCCATATCGGGTTTCCACCGGGGCAAGTTCTTCGGTTCGGACCAGCGCGACGGCAGCGGCACGACCTTCATCGAGCTGCTGGTGCGCTACGGCCAGCGTTTCCAGGCCGAGAAGAGCAACGCCCAGCAGAGCCTCTTCGGGGGCGGCGGCGAGGTGGACATCCAGCGTCCGGTGCTGCCCGCATGCGCCGACTGGAGCCAGCTGGAGACCCTGACCAAGGAGCGCGAACTGATCGGCCTCGAGCTTTCGGCCCATCCGCTCGACGACTATTCGGTCGTGATCGAGCACATGTGCAAGACACAGCTCAACGAGCTGGACAACCTTGAGAATTTCCGCGGCCAGGAGCTCGCCGTGGCGGGCATGGTGGTGAACGTGCAGAACCTGGTATCGAAGACGGGAAAACCGTGGGGCAAATTCACGCTGGAGGACTACAACGGCACGCGCGAATTCGTGCTCTTCGGCAAGGACTACGAGAACTTCCGCAAGTTCCTCTTTCCCGACTACTTCCTCTTCGTGCGGGCCAAGGTGCAGCCCCGGCCCTACAACGACAAGGAGCTGGAGCTGAAGATCGTGTCGATGATGCAGCTGTCGGA
The DNA here is from genome assembly GCA_009774895.1 of Alistipes sp. Lineage (GTDB taxonomy): Bacteria > Bacteroidota > Bacteroidia > Bacteroidales > Rikenellaceae > Alistipes. The sequence goes on from VSOO01000137.1 coordinate 3,517, forward strand.
GGTGCGCGACACGATCAAGGAGATGCACCTGCGGCTGCCCGTGGAGGAGATCACGCCCGAGCTGGTGCGCGGACTCTCCGAGCGGGTGACGGCGTCGGAGGGCCCCACCCTGCTGCGCGTCTGCGTCTTCGACCGCGAGGCGCAGGTGAGCCTCAACCTCTTTTCGAAGAGCCGCCGCGTCAGCCTCACGGCCGGCCTGGTGGGCTACCTCGACGACAACGACATAAAGTATTCGATAATCTGATAACCTTAATACCAACTCTTAAAATTTCAAAGTTATGGCATTAGCAATCACAAACGAGAATTATGCTGAGATCGTGAAGACGGATCTTCCGGTCGTTATCGACTTCTGGGCCGAGTGGTGCGGTCCCTGCCGCATGATTACCCCCATCATCGAGGAGCTGGCCGGCGAGTACGAGGGCAAGGCCGTGATCGGCAAGTGCGACGTGGAGGGCGCCGACGAGATCGCGATGAAGTTCGGTGTGCGCAACATCCCGACGATCGTCTTCATCAAGAACGGCGAAGTGGTGGACAAGCAGGTCGGTGCCTGCCAGAAGAAGGACATCGTAGCCAAGCTTGAGAAGCTGATGTAATGATCCGAACCGTAGATTATTACGGACTGCACGCCGTGGAG
>VSOO01000138.1 GCA_009774895.1 Alistipes sp.
GCTCCACGACCGGTCACAAGCACACGAATCAACGACAAAACCACGATCGGACACTCTTGCGCACGCTGACAGCGAAGCCACGGTCGGACGCATGCCAGAGGGGCAGTGCCAATGCACAGAGCAATGGCAAACCTCTGCCGGCCGCACGCACAGGAGGCGGTGACGCAACACACAGTCGGCCGCACGCGCTCGGAAATACGCTGCAACCGACAACCACGCGCTGGCCGATGATAAACCGGGCCCCTCCTCTCAGCCAAGAATCTACGACAAAACCGCACCCGGCCGCACGCACTCGGCCCAACGACGCAGCGCAAACCGTTCCACCTCCCCGCTGCCGGCCAGAAAAACACACCTACGAGGGATCGGCGCACACAAAGATCAAGCACCCGGCTTCCCGACAAAAAAACGGGATGCGCTCATGACAAGCACATCCCGTTTTCCGTTCCCGGACTCCCGGACCCGGACCCGGACCCCCGAACTCCGAACTCCGAGGCTCCCGGCTTTCGCACTCCCGGCCCGCAAAATCCGCAGGCCACGAACCGCGAGCCGCAAGCGACCTCAGAGGCCGTCGGGTCCGCCCCGTTCGCGAAGGCCCCCCTCCGCAATCGGGTCCGATCAGAAGTAGCGGCCGCGGAGGTCCTCCACCTCGGCCATCTGCTGCAACGCCATCATCGACTGCTGGGGCAGCATGTATTCCATCATCGACTGACGGCGCACGCGCTCCGCGTCGGCCGTCTGCTCCCCGCTGTCCGTCACCCTATCGACCGAGAAGACATAGACGCCGTTCGAGCCGTTCACCAAACCGGCTTCGCCCTGCTTCGCCGCTGCGATCGCACCGATCAGACGGGGCTCCACGCCCACGCCGTCGATAAAGAGCGCCGAAGGCGAGAGGTTTTCAAAGTTGCCGCCCTCCCGCGTCGCGATGCTCGCGGTCAGGTCGGCGAACGTCGTTCCGGCGGCGTCGCGCACGATGTAGTCGTATTTCTTGTCGCGGAGAAGCTTGTTGCGCAGGCGCGGCGTCACGGCATCGAGCGAGGCATATTCGTCGTCGTCGATTCCGGTCACCACAGCGATCACGTAGTCGCCATCGACATTGAAGATCTCCGACACGTCGCCGGGCTTCGCGTTGTAAGCCCAACGTACCAGTTCGCGCGAATCCTCCAGGCCGCGCAGCGAGCGCTCGCCCTGGCGGAGCGTCGCGGCACGCGGCGTCACGGCGGCGGCCGATGCGGCCTCGGTGAACGCCTCGACCGAACCTTTGGCCTTCACCGAGAAGGTGCCGGCGGCATTGTGCTGGTTGCAGCGCGTCTCGGCCGAAGCCTCCACGGGGTAATTGACCGAAGCCACGCGCACGTGCTTGGTCGGCTTATCGGCACGGTAGACCTGGATGAGCTGCACGGCATCGCCCGACGCCACCTTCACGATGTCGCCGTTCGAAGCACCGGCCAGCGCCTCGGCGAACTCGTCGGGGAACGACGAGAAAGGCAGCTCTCCGACCTCGCCGCCGCGAGCGGCCGACGCATCGTACACCGAGTAGGTACGTGCCGCTTCGGCGAAGTCGGCACCCGCGCGCAGTGCGGTCAGCAGGCTGTCGGCCAGTTCGTCCTGCGTATAGGGAAGTACGATATGGCGCACGCCCAGCGTATCGGGCGCCATGCGGGCGCTCTCGACGCGGGACATCGTCCAGATGTTGTTCTTGAGCACCGGGCCGTACATGCGGCCGTTCATCAGCGCCTCGGCCTCGTCAGCCGTGAGCTGTGCCGCCGACACGTAGCTGTCGGCCAGCGAACCGTTGCGGTTCGAACGCACGAACGCGCGCACGTCCTCCGCGGCGGCGAACTCCTCGCCCGCAGCCATCGCGGTCTTCTCCAGGGCGAGCATGTCGTCGTCCGTGGCATCCACGTCGAACACCACATAGGTGATCGCACGCGAGGGCACCTGACGGAACTCCTCCTTGTGCGCGTTGTAGTAGGCGCGGATCTCCGACTCCTTGACCTCGACGAGCGAGTCGGCCACCGAGTCGTACTTGCGGCGCGCCCACTTGCCCGTGCAGGTCTCGTTGGCGGCCTTCAGGCCCTGCTCCGCCTCCAGTTTGTTGGCGTACACGCCGCTGCGCAGCAGCGCCAGGTACTTGCCCACGGCACGCTCCAGCATCGCCTGCGAATTGATGTCGTTCCATGCGGCCAGGGCCTGCACGTTGCCCTCGGCCTGCTCCAGGAAGCGGGTCACGGCCTGCACGTCGTACGCGCCGGTGCGGGGGTCGGTGAAGATCTGTGCGTAGACGGTCGAGGGCAGCTCGCCGCCCAGCATGGCCAGACGCTCCTGCTCGCCCACGACGATGCCCATCTTCTCGAAGCCAGGCACGAGCACGTTCTTCGAGAAGAGCTCCTGCCATGCGGCGTCGGCAAGCATGTCCGCCTGCTGCGGGTCGCTCTCAGAACCGGCATGACGCGCTTTCACGCGGTCGTATTCCTCGATGTAGTCCGAATATTTGATCTTGTTGCCGTCGATCACGCCGACCTTCGGATCGTTGCCCGAGAAACCCATCTCGGTCTTCAGAGAGAGAACGAAAGCCAGAAGGGCGAGGCCGATGACCACCGACAACACGACGCCGAATCTGGTTCTCAGAGTGTTTAAACTTGCCATATCAATTCGTTAATAATTTATTAGTTTTCGAATTAGCAGTCAAAGGTAGTAAATTTATTCATATTACGGTCACGAACGGGCCAAAAAAGCGATTATTTGCCCGAACATGCCGTCCGGCGCAATCCGCCCGCCGGAATACGGACCGCACGCCCCGCGCCGAAGCGGCGGCGCACCCGGTGCCGCATGCCGCGACCGCCTCCGCAGGTCAGATTCGACGCACGCGGGCAAGCTCGATGCGCGAACGCGTCGTGCGGAGGATTTTGACCTCCAGCTCGCCGACCGTGACCACCTCCCCCGCGGCGGGAATGCCCTCGTAATGGTAGATGACGAATCCGGCCAGCGTGTCGTACTCGCGGCTCTCCTCGATGCCGAGGCCGTACTTCTCGTTGAGGTACTTCACCTCCAGCCGGCACGAGAGCACCCACTCGCGGTCCGAGATCCGCTTCTCGGTGAGGTCCGGAATGTCGTGTTCGTCCTCGATCTCGCCGAAGATCTGCTCCAGCACGTCTTCGAGCGATATGACGCCCGCCGTGCCGCCGAATTCGTCGATCACCACGGCGATGTTGTTGCGGTGCTTGATGAAGTTCTGCAACACGGCTTGCAGCGGCATGGTCTCCGGCACGAAGTTCACCTCCATCATGACCTCGGAGAGCGAGGCCGGACGGGTGAAGAGGCTCTTCGAATTGACATACCCCACGATGTTGTCGATGCTCTTCTCCCACACGAAGATGCGCGAATACATCGTCTCCACGAAGCGGGCCGTGAGCTGCTCGATGGTCGTATTCTCTATGTCCACGGCCTCCACGTCCACGCGCGGCACCATGCAGTCGCGTACGCGCAGGTCGGCGAAGTCGAGCGCATTCTGGAACAGCTTGATTTCGTTGTTGTCGCCGTCGTGCGGATGCGACTCGGCGTTGTTGGCGTCGAGCAGCGAGGCCAGGTCGCTGCGGTCGAAGCGCAGATCGGGCCCCTGCTCCTTCACGCGGCGCCCCAGCAGCCGCAGGATGCCGTGCGACACGAGCGTGGTCAGGCGCGCCACGGGATAGAGCACGATATAGAAGAAGTAGATCGCCGGCGCGAAGGTCCGGTAGTAGAAGTTGGGGTTGTTGCGGAAGATGGATTTCGGCAGAAACTCCGCCACGAAGATAATCAGCAGGGTCGAGACGGCCGTTTCGAGCGCCACCGAACCGCTGCGCGCCACCTCCTCCCAGCCCGCCAGCGCGGCCATGCCGCGCAGAAGCACCGACATGTAGAGCGAGTAGACGACCAGGGCGATGTTGTTGCCCACGAGGATCGTCGTGATGTACTGTCCCGGATGCCGTGCGAAGACATCGGAAATGAAGGCGCACATCCGGTTCTGCTTGCGGTCGATCTCCAGCTTGAGGCGTTTGTTGCTCGTGAAGGCGATCTCCATGCCCTAAAA
>VSOO01000139.1 GCA_009774895.1 Alistipes sp.
ACATCAACATTCTGGGCTCGTTCTCGTTCAAGGGCACCACGCGCGAGCCGCGCTTCGGCAACCCCACGCCCCGCATGGCCGAGTGCACGGCGGGCATGATCAACGCCGTGGGCTTGCAGAATCCGGGCATCGACGCGGTGATCGCCGAGGAGCTGCCGCGGCTGAAGCGCTTCTTCCGCAAACCGGTGATCGCCAACATTTCGGGCTTCTCGGTCGAGGAGTACGCCTATTGCTGCGAGCGCATCGACCGCGAGGAGCAGGTGGGGCTGATCGAGGTGAACGTCTCGTGCCCCAACGTGCGCCACGGAGGCATGTCGTTCGGCACGTCGCCCGAAGCGGCGGCCGAGGTCACGCGCGCCGTGAAGGCCGTGACGACCAAACCCGTATACATCAAGCTCTCGCCCAACGTGACGGACATCGTGTCCATCGCGCGTGCGTGCGAGGAGGCCGGAGCCGACGGCATATGCCTGATAAACACCATGCTCGGCATGCGCATCGACGTGCGCCGCCGCCGTCCGGTCATCGCCAACACGATGGGCGGATTCTCCGGTTCGGCGATCTTCCCCGTGGCCCTGCGCATGGTATGGCAGGTGGCCGGGGCCTGCTCCGTGCCCGTGATGGGCTGCGGCGGCGTGTCGTCGGCGCGCGACGTGATCGAGATGATGATGGCGGGTGCCACGGCCGTGCAGGTCGGCGCCGAGAACCTGCGCAACCCCTACGCCTCGAAGGAGATCGTCGAGGCCCTGTCGCTGGAGATGGAGCGCCTGGGCATCGAGCGCCTGAGCGACATCATCGGCGCGGCACGGTAGGCGGCCGGACCCGTGCCGGCGTGCATTGTGAAATTCGTAAAAAAACCGATAAGACTATGAATCGTGATGTAATCATCGCCTGCGACTTCAAGAGCGCAGAAGATACATTCGCATTCCTCGATCTGTTCCGCGGCGAGGAGCGCAAGCCGTTCCTCAAGATCGGCATGGAACTCTATTACGCGGAGGGTCCCTCGATCGTGCGCGAAATCAAGCGCCGCGGCCACCGGATCTTCCTCGATCTGAAGCTGCACGACATTCCCAATACCGTGAAGAAGGCGATGGCCGTGCTGTCGCGTCTCGACGTGGACATGTGCAACGTCCATGCGGCGGGTACGATCGAGATGATGAAGGCTGCGCGCGAGGGGCTCACGCGCGAGGACGGCACGCGTCCGCTGCTGATCGCCGTCACGCAGCTCACCTCGACGAGCGAGGAGCGCATGCGGCGCGAGCTGCTCATCGGCGCCTCGATCGACGAGACGATCGTGAAGTATGCCCGCAACACGAAGGAGGCGGGTCTCGACGGCGTGGTATGCTCGCCCCTCGAAGCGGGCATGGTGCACGAGGCGTGCGGCGCGGAGTTCCTGACCGTGACCCCGGGCGTGCGCTTCGCCGACGGCGACGTGGCGGACCAGGTGCGCGTGACCACCCCGGCGCGTGCGCGCGAGATCGGCTCGGACTTCATCGTGGTCGGACGCCCGATCACGGCGGCATCCGATCCCGTGGCGGCCTACCGGCGCTGCGTGGCAGAATTTTTGGGCGCGTCGCGGAGCCGGCCTCCGGCCGGAAAAATCGCATTCCACATGAAAACCGTAAAATTCTTCTACCAGCGCAACTGTCCCTTCTGCCGGAAGGCGATGCGCTACATCGACGAGGCGCGTGCGGCCCATCCCGAACTGGCGGCCGTGACGGTCGAGCCGATCGAGGAGACGGACGAGCCCGAGGTGGCCGACCGCTTCGACTACTATTATGTTCCGACCTTCTTCGTCGGCGGCGTGAAGGCCCACGAGGGCGGCATCCTCCCCGATGAGGTGGAGCGCGTGCTGCGCATGGCGCTCGAATAGCCTCGGGGCCGGCTTCGCCCGCAGAGCGGGTGCTGCCGTTGAGGCCTCGGCCGGCCGCATGTCGTCGGCCGCATGCCGGCGGTGACGGAGTGCGGACCGGGCGGGGATGGAACGCGGATGCGGAGTGCGGGGCGACGGAGCGGTCGCAAACCGGAAAATTTGTATTATGACCTGAACGATCAAAACCAACGACAATGGAGAAATCAATAGCCAAAGACCTGCTTTCGATCGGCGCGGTATTCCTGCGCCCCGAGCAGCCGTTCACCTGGGCGAGCGGTATCAAAAGCCCTATCTATTGCGACAACCGTCTGACGCTTACGGCCGTAGAGGTGCGCGAGCACGTGGAGGCGGGTCTCGCCGAGACCGTGCGTACGAAGTTTCCCGAGGCCGAAGTGCTGATGGGCACCTCGACCGCCGGCATCGCCCATGCGGCCATTACGGCCACGATCCTCGGCCTGCCGATGGGTTATGTGCGCAGCGGCGCGAAGGACCACGGCCGCGGCAACCGCATCGAGGGCCGTCTGGAAAAGGGCCAGAAGGTGGTGGTCATCGAGGACCTCATATCTACGGCCGGATCGTGCATCGAGGTGGTCGAGGCGCTGCGCGAGGCGGGTGCCGAGGTGCTCGGCGTGGCGTCGATCTTCACCTACGGCATGCGGAAGGGACTCGACCGCCTTGCGGCTGCCGGCGTGACCAATTACAGCCTGTCGAACCTCGACACGCTGGTCGAGGTGGCCGCCGCCGAGGGGTACATCCGTCCGGAGGACCGCGAGCGGCTGATCCGCTTCCGCAACAATCCGTCGGACGAATCCTGGATGAAGTAGGTGCGTGCGTTCGGGAGGCTCCGCACACTTCCGGAGTCTCCCGAATCGCTTCCGGACCGGTGTGCGGCGTCGGGCCGCGCGCTTTCATGCGATGCGCGGCGCGACCGGCCGCAGCGGAAACGCGGGCCGATGCGCCCGAAACTTATGAATGAATACGATATGAAACATCTGATAGACCCCACGGACCTCACGGTCGCCGAAACCGACGGCGTGCTCGCACTGGCCGAGGAGATCATCGCGAACCGCGCGAAATTCGCCGACGCATGCCGCGGCAGGAAGCTGGCCACGCTCTTCTACGAGCCCAGCACGCGCACGCGTCTCAGCTTCACCTCGGCGATGCTCGAACTGGGCGGCACGGTGCTCGGCTTTTCCGATGCCGGCTCGTCGTCCGTGTCGAAGGGCGAGACCGTGGCCGACACGGTGCGCGTGGTCCGCTGCTTCGCGGACATCATCGCCATGCGCCATTTCAAGGAGGGGGCGCCGCTCGTGGCCTCGCAGTATGCGGGCATTCCCGTCATCAATGCGGGCGACGGCAGCCACAGCCACCCGACGCAGACGCTCACCGACCTGCTGACCATCAAGCGCGAAAAGGGGCGCCTCGACCGGCTCACGATCGGCTTCTGCGGCGATCTGAAGTTCGGCCGCACGGTCCACTCGCTGCTGCGGGCCATGTCCCGCTACGAGGGCACGCGCGCGGTGCTCATTTCGCCCGAGGAGCTGCGGCTCCCCGAGTACATGTTCGGCGAGCTGCGCGCCGCGGGCGTGGAGTTCCGCGAGGTGCGCACGCTGGAGGAGGCGATGCCCGAGCTGGACATCCTCTACATGACGCGCGTGCAGAAGGAGCGCTTCGCGGACGCCGCGGAGTACGAACGCGTGAAGGACAGCTACGTGCTTGATGCCGCGAAGATGTGTGCGGCGCGCGAGGATATGATCGTGCTGCACCCCCTGCCGCGCGTGAACGAGATCGCGCGCGAGGTGGACAACGACCCCCGCGCCGCCTATTTCCGCCAGGTGGAGAACGGCAAGTTCGTGCGTATGGCGCTTATATACACGCTGCTGCAATGGGCAGGCGGGAACCGGCCGTTCGACCGCACGCCCCGCTTCGACGGCGACTTCGCGGTGAACGAAATGCGTTGCCCGAACAACCGTTGCATCTCCGCTACGGAGGACGTGGACCAGCTGTTCCGCCGCACGGACGAGGGCTGGCGCTGCGCCTACTGCGAAAGCCGCCCTGCGGAGGAGACGCGGGCGTAGCCGCAATACGAGTCGCGGAAGCCTCGCTGGGAGGGGGATGCGGAAGGCAGTCGCAATACGAGGCGGCCGCGACGGATGACGGTCTGGCCGTCGTAGT
>VSOO01000014.1 GCA_009774895.1 Alistipes sp.
GGCCGCAGCCTGCTGCGGCCTGCCGTGCTCGATGCACGTGCTCCGCAAGCTGCGCCCGAGCGGCTCACGGAGCCGCCAAACGAACGCCCTGCCGTCTTACCGACCGATCTGTCAGTGCTCCCCCGCACTCCCGCCCGCCTCTTTCGGGAAAAATATGCTCCGGCCTACGGATATTGTCGGAATTTTTTCGTAGTTTTGCATCAATTGGAAAAATAATGAACTTAAATGCCGAAGTTGCATGACAGGCCGCAAGTACTGAGAAAACCCGAATGGCTGAAGATCCGGCTGCACCGCACCGCCGCATACGCCGAAGTACGACACATCGTCGAATCGCATGCGTTGCACACGATTTGCAGCAGCGGAATGTGCCCGAATAAGGCCGAATGCTGGAGCCGCCGAACGGCGACTTTCATGATTCTGGGCGATATCTGTACCCGAGGCTGCCGATTCTGCGCCACCCGCACGGGGCGCCCGCTGCCGCCCGATCCCGGCGAACCCGCCGAGATCGCCGAAAGCGTGCGTCTGCTGGGACTTCGGTATGTTGTCGTAACCTCTGTGACCCGCGACGACCTGCCCGACGGCGGCGCCGCGCACTGGGCGGAATGCGTCCGCGCCATCAGGAAACAGAATCCCGACGCAGCGATTGAGCTCCTTATTCCCGATCTCGACGCCCGGCCCGACCTGCTGGATACGGTCCTGGCATCGAAACCCGACATTGTCGGGCACAACATCGAAACCGTCGAACGGCTGACCCCGCAGTTGCGGGCGCGCGCGAAGTACCGGACCAGTCTGGCCACCCTGCGCCACATCGCCGAACGGGGTGCCGTAGCCAAAAGCGGCATCATGGTCGGCCTCGGCGAGAGCGATGACGAAGTATTGCAGACCCTGCACGACCTGCGCGACGCGGGCGTGCGGATCGTAACGCTCGGCCAATACCTTCGGCCAACCCTGGAGCACTATCCCGTTGCGGCGTATATTACTCCCGAAAAATTCGAATGGTACCGGCTGCAAGCCCTCGACATGGGCTTCGACTACTGCGCGAGCGCACCCATGGTGCGGTCGTCGTATCTGGCCGACGAAGCGTTGCGAAGCGTGAAGTTGTAGCAGAACGGAGATGGCGAACGTAGCATACCGCGACCTGGGCCGCATGGCATACGGGGAGTGCTGGCAGTTGCAGCAAACCCTGTTCGACGCGCTGCTGGCCCGCAAAAGCGGTAAGCAGGCGGCTGGCAGCTCCTGCGGCGTCTCCGCAGCGGCGCTTTGCGGTGCCGAAGCAGCGGTCGCAGCACACGAAGCGGCAGACGCCGCATCGGCCGGCTGGCTGCTGGCGGTGGAACATCCGCCCGTCTACACCCTCGGCAAGAGCGGACGCGAGGCCAACATGCTCGCCGACGAGGCGATGCTGCGACAGCGGGGTGCGGAATTCCACCGCATCGACCGAGGCGGCGACGTCACCTTCCACGGTCCGGGGCAGTTGGTCGTATACCCGATTCTCGACCTGGAAAAGATCGGACTCGGGCTGCGCGACTACATCGACCGCCTGGAGGAGGCGGTCATCCGCACCGTAGCCTCCTACGGCATCGCCGCGGGCCGCATCGCCGGCGCCTCGGGCGTGTGGCTGGGCACGGAGGAGCGGTCGCCGCGCAAGATCTGCGCAATAGGAGTGCGTTCGTCGCGTTATGTTACCATGCACGGCTTCGCGCTCAACGTATCGACCGACCTGGGTTGGTTCGAGCTGATCAACCCGTGCGGCTTCACGGACCGCGGCGCTACCTCCCTGGAGCGGGAGACGGGGCGCCGGGTGGCGATGGAGGAGGTAAAGGACCTCGTGGTGCGGAACCTGAGCGAAATATTGAAAATTGAAATATATAAAAAATAGCGATTATGCCCATAGAAAAGCGATGGGTGGTGAAACCGCAGGGGGATCCCGCGGCGGTGGCGGCGCTGGCTGCCTCGCTGAAGATGTCCCCCGTGCTGGCGAATCTACTCGTACAGAGAGGCATAGACACAGTAGAACGAGCAAAGAAGTTTTTTGATCCGAAGCTCTCCGACCTGCACGATCCGTTTCTGATGAAGGACATGGAACGCGCGGTGGAACGCGTGGCGCAGGCCGTGCGCGACGGCGAGAAGATCATGGTGTACGGCGATTACGACGTGGACGGCTGCACGGCCGTGGCGCTCGTGTACAAGTTCCTCCGCCACATCGGACACCGCAACCTGTCGTTCTACATTCCCGACCGGTACACCGAAGGCTACGGCATCTCGGTCAAAGGCATTGATCACGCGGCGCAGAAAGGCGTCTCGCTCATCATCGCCCTCGACTGCGGTATCAAGGCCATGGAAAAGGTCGTCTATGCGAAACAGAAAGGCGTGGATTTCATCATCTGCGACCACCATCTCCCGGCCGACGAAATCCCGCAGGCCGTGGCCGTTCTGGACCCCAAGCGGGTCGATTGCACCTACCCGTTCGACGAGCTGTCGGGCTGCGGCGTAGGTTTCAAGCTGGTGCAGGCCTATGCGCAGCGCAACGGCATACCTTTCGAGGAGCTCACGCCGCTGCTGGACCTGCTGGTGGTGAGCATCGCCTCGGACATCGTGCCCCTCGTGGACGAAAACCGCATCCTGGCCCACTACGGCCTCATACGGCTCAACCGCCAGCCTTCGAAAGGACTGCTTTCGATCATCAAGATCTGCGGACTGGAGAACCACGGCATCACCATCGACGACATCGTTTTCAAGATCGGGCCCCGCATCAACGCCGCAGGGCGCATGCGCATGGACGAACACGACGAGAATGCCTCGCCCTCGGGCGGACATGCGGCCGTGAACCTGCTCGTGGAGGCAAGCGAAAGCATGGCCGCGGAGTTCGGCAACGTGATCGACGCCTACAACCAGGACCGCAAGAGCATCGACCGCAGCGTGACGCAGGAGGCGCACGACTACATCGAGCGCAACCCCGAACTCAAGAGCCGCAAAAGCACGGTGATCTACAATCCCCGCTGGATGAAGGGCATCGTGGGCATCGTGGCGTCGCGTCTGATCGAAACCTACTACCGCCCCACGGTGGTGCTGACCATGAGCAACGGCTTCGTCACGGGCTCGGCCCGCTCGGTGCCGGGCTTCGACCTCTACCAGGCCGTGGAGTCGTGCTCCGACCTGCTCGAAAACTTCGGCGGCCACATGTACGCCGCAGGCCTTACCATGCGGCCCGAGAACGTGGAGGAGTTCACACGGCGCTTCAACGCCTTCGTGGAGGAGAACATCGACCCCCAGATGCTCGTGCCGCAGGTGGACATCGACGGCGAGCTGCTCTTCTCGGACATCACGCCCGCGTTCCGCCGCGACCTGAACCGCTTCCAGCCCTTCGGCCCCGGCAACCCCTCGCCTGTGTTCACCACGGCGGGCGTGATCTGCCACGGCGACGCCAAGCTCGTGGGCATGGAGGCCGAGCACCTGCGCATGGACCTCATGCAGCGCCAGAAGCCCTGCACGACGATCCCCTGCATCGCGTTCCAGCAACCCACCCACTACGAATGGGTGCGCGCCGGCAAGCCGATCGACATCTGCTACCAGATCGTCGAGAACCACTACCGCGGCATGGTGACCACGCAGCTGAGGATCAAGGACATCAAGCCCGTACGCAACAACCGTTCGTAAGGTGAAGGCCGTAACAATCGCCGCCGGGCTGTGGCTCTGCGCCCAGCTCTTCGCGGGCCCTGCCGCGGGGCGCGAACGTCCCGCGGTGCGGCCGCCCTACCTGCATGCGGGCGACAGCGTGGGCGTGGTGACCATCTCGTCGCGCACCGACACGCTGCGCCGCCGCCACTACGAGAAATGCCTCGACGTGCTGCGCGGCTGGGGGCTGCACGTGCGGCGCAGCGAGCACCTTTACGGCGCCGCAGGCGGCTGGTTCAATGCCCCCGACAGCGTGCGGGGCGCTGACCTGCAACGCATGATCGACAACCCGAACCTGCGGGCCATCCTCTTTTTCCGGGGCGGCTACGGCGCCCTGCGGGCCCTCGACCACGCGGACCTGACACCGCTGCGCACCGACCCCAAGTGGCTCGCGGGCTTCAGCGACCTCACGGTCGTGCACTATGCGCTCCGGCGGTTGGGCGTGGAGTCGATCCACGGCACGATGCCCTCCTTCTTCCGCACCGACAGCCTCGAACGCGACACCTCGGCCCTCTCGCTGCGCGACGCCCTCTTCGGACGGCTCGACGGCTACCGCACGGCATCCCATCCGCTCGACCGCAAAGGCACGGCCCGGGGCGTGCTCCTGGGCGGCAACCTCTCGGTTCTCTCCTCGCTCAACGGCACGCCGCTCGACGACGACGGCACGGAACCCGTCCTCCTGCTCCTGGAGGACGTGGGCGAGAGCATCCACCACATCGACCGCATGCTCCAGACGCTGCGGCGCAGCGGCCGCCTCTCGGCCGTGAGAGGCATCGTCGCGGGAGATTTCGTGCGCATAAGGGGCGAAAAACAGTGGGGCGAAACCGCGGCCGACCTGGTGCGCCGCCTCGCCGACGAGCTGGACGTGCCGGCGGTCTTCGGATTCCCGGCCGGCCACGACGCAGCCAATTACAGCCTCTACATGGGCCGCGAAGCGGTGCTGACCGTCACCGAGTCGGGCAGCGAGCTGCGGTTTCTCTGAAGCTTGCCCCGCAGCGACTTCCCCTTTTCAAAAAACACCGGACAACTGGCGAAAAGACACACGAAAGCCCCCGCACCCTCTTACGAGCGGTGCAGGGGCTTCCATATCGGGTTGCGAGACTACCGAAACACAAGCGTCCCCTCGACCGCGATCTCACGGTCCTCTTCGGTCTGCAACGTCACGCACAGCGTGCAGTTTTTCGCCGTCGCATCGTCGGGCATCACGTCGATCGTAAAGGACAGGACGTTCGTTTCATCCGCCACGAGCATCTTCAGATCGGTCGCCGTAAGATCGGGCAGGCGTTTCTCGATCCATGCCACCTCATCCGTGAGCATTTCGCCGTCGTCGCCCGCATACGTATAATATTTCGTATAACCGCTATCAACGAACGCCCCGAGCGAGCGCACACGCAATGTGACCGCCGCATCAAGCGGCGCACCGGCCGGATAGTCGGGACCGAAACCGCAATCGGGACTCACCACGCGGATCGACTTGAGATTGTGTGCATAACAAACGTGGAAGAAAGGCGCTTCCGGAACCTCACGATCATATCCCGCATCCCCGTTATGCTCCGCTATGCGGCGAAACTCCGCCACTTCAGCCACATCGTCGCTCATAGAGAAATAACTCATGCGCTTTCCATCGTCCGCAATACGCATACGCAGCTCCCGCTCCGGCCAATTGCCGATCAACTGCCAAGTTCCGTCCATATAGCCCGGAACGCAATATTCCGAAAAAAACGTATCTATCCTTCCCGGAGGAGTTACCGCTTTCTCCTTGCCGTCGCACGCCATGCATGCAAGGCAGATCGTCATAAGAAAGAAGAACTTTTTCATAAGGCTTGAATTTTATGGAATACGGGGGCCTCGGCGGGAACGGAAAAAAGAGGCGCGGCGTATTCCGGTCCACTACAAAGATAATGTTTTTTTCGGGATAAACAAGGTGTTTGGGGCGGATTCGACGGAATACGGCAAAAACAGGGCGTTTCGGAGGATCGGGCGAACGGAGAGGAGGGAAAGAAACAGGCGCAGTGCGGCTGCACGGCCGGCTTCGCAGGAGGCTGCTCCCGGCTCACCAGCCGTACCGGAAACAGTAATCCGCCGTGCACTTCCTGCCCGATGCGAAGACGAACGTCACCTCCACCGCATACTCCCCCTGCTCGGGCATCCGCTCGAATTCGAGGTACTGACCATCGAAAAGATACAGGCCGCCGGCGCCGTCCGCACCGGCAATGAGCGTCAGGTCGGCGGGTGTCAGCTCCGAGAGCCGCTTCCTCACCACGGGCGCGACCATGCCGTCGCCGTCGGAGTATCCGCTGCGCACATAGGGCGCATGGGTCCTGAACGCGAGGAACACCACGTCGTCGAGCGAGCTGCCCGCAGGATGCGCCTCGTCCCATGCGGCGCGCGGACACACCGCGTGCACCGCGCATAGGTCGTCGGCCAAAGCGCTTTGCAGAAAGATCTTCTTGACCCAGCGGTCGTATCCCGTGTCGCCGTTCCGCTCGGCAAGCTCGCGGAAACGGAGCGCCTCCTCGCCCTCGCCGCCGATCTCCGCCGAGCGGTATTCGCGGCCGAACTCATAGAAATAGAGGATGCGGTTGTCGTCATGAAACCCGTAGTAGCGGGGATCCCGCAACACGACACGATCCACCTCGCAGTAAGTATTAACGAACGACGCAACCCGATAACTGCGATGGCCGAGCCCCTCCTCCTTCGCGCAAGCCGCAGCACACAGCGCGACTCCGCAGAAAAACAGCCAGGAAAATATATGTTTTTTCATATCTCAGTTAATTAAATGTATGATACAAAGCCTTTGATACAGGACTGTAATTGACTTCGTCACGCGACTGCTCGCGCTTATCGAATTCCTCGCCTTCCAGCGGACCCTTTTGCAAATTGAAACTCCAGGAATAATAATAGCCATCATACAAACCGTTATATCCGAAATTCGCATGCAGTAGCGTTCTGTATGTAATTCTCGTGGACAAAATTTCATCCGAAAGAAACGTTTTGGTATAAACAGTCGCTTTCTGCTTGAGAAAACCGTCGATCAACCAAGCATGCGCTCCCTCTCCGGCGGCATTTTTTGCTCCAACCATGATAGGCACCCCGAAACAACGCAGATGAGTCTCGACATCATCCGCATCAAATGCAGTATATCTAATATGCTTGAATCCAATGCTATATAGCAAATTTTGAACATATTCAACTTTTGAAAAACTACCGCTCGAACCAATTGGACCATATTGAGTCATTACATATTTCCCAACAGCAAAAATAAGCTTAGAAACAGCTTTAGACTCTTCTGTCACCTCATTGGCATTAAATGTAATCTTACCATTTTCAATTGCATTGAATATGGTTGTCCAATCAATGTTATCGCCGTTGATGGAAGCAACCGGGGTATAAGTTCTTCGGTACTTATAATAGTTTGATGTCAAAAGTTGTGCAGCCGCAACAGCGACACACCCCATATAATAGCCTTTCATATAATAGTTATATGGAGCTTCTTGATCCCATTTCACAGGTACGAAAGGGCCCACTCTCGAAATGAATTCCCAAGGACCGAATTCTTCATAGGTCGTTTTTATTACTGGCGGTAACACAGGCGGTACGAACGGCAGGTTTCCATCCGATAACATCCTTACTCCTTTCGCAACATTCACAAAAGGTTGCGGAACCTCCTGGTCGTCATACTCCCCGAGGGCCACCGCGGCAAACTCCGCCGCCGTAAGGCTTCCGCACTCGGTCACTGCGAGCACCGACGGCAGGCGGTCGTCCGCACCCAGGATCGCATAGCCGCGGCCGTCGTCGAAATTGGCGATGTAGACCAGCTCCTCCACAGAGGTCCCCTCCCCCGTGCGGGTCGCGGCGCAGCCGAAGTCGCTCCCTTTTACCGTAGCCACCGACCGCACCGTGCGGGGCGACGTGCCGCGGGTGGCCGGTTCGTCGATCGCCGCCAGCACGGCATCCAGCTCGGCCAGAGCCGCCTGCTGCGTCACGCGGTGATCGTCGGGATCGGGAGCCGAAGCCGGGGAAACGTCGCACGACGGATCGTGCGTGCAAGCGAGCAGCAGCCAGACGGCCGCAGCGCTCATAAGGCGTAATAGCTTTTTCATAAGGCTTGAATTTTATGGAATACGGGGGCCTCGGCGGGCACGGAAAAAGAGGCGCGGCGTATTCCGGTTCACTACAAAGATAGTGTTTTATCCGGGATAAACAAGGCATTTGGGGCGGATTCGACGGAATGCGGCAAAAACAGGACGTTTCGGAATATTTCCACAATTAAAAGAAAGATAATTTCCCTCTTGTCAGCAGCGGGTGCAGGCGCAACCTCCCGTTCCGGCGCGGCCGGTGGCCGCGTCGGGACGGCACGCGCGCGTGCCGCAGCATCAGTAGAACGTGCCGCGCGGGGCGAAGATCGCGTAGCCGAAGTTGAACGTGAGGTACATGTTGTGCCAGTTCTTCAGCTCGTATTTGGTGAGCGCCAGGCTCACGGGCCCGATCGAGGTGTGGTAGACGAACGAAGCCTCGACGGCGTAGTGCGTGCGCGTGTCGGCTCCCGACACATTCCGCGCAGCCTCGCGCCACACGAAGTCGCGCTTGTCGCGGTGCATGACGTAGAATCCCGTGCGGAAGAAGAAATCGGGCAGCAGGTCGAACGTCGGCATCACGCCGCCCGCCACGAAGCGCCGCGCCGAGAAGTCGGGCATGAAGATCATGCGCGACTGCGCCGTCGGCTCGTAGGCCGGGAGCGCCATGAGCGTGGCCTGGGGCGTGGAGAAGCGCGGCTGGTCGGTAAGCACGGCGTCGAAGTTCAGTCCGAGCGAGAACCAGCGGCAGCCGGGGATGTCGAAATACTTGTCCCACCGCAGCCGCGCGCCGAACCAGCCGCGCGTGTGCAGCGACGTCCAGCGGCTGCGGTCGTAGGGCCGGTACTTGTCGCGCCCGCCGAGAAAGACGACCGAGGCCGCCACGTGCGAACCCTTGCGCGGATAGAGGGGTTTGTCGAGCGTGTTGCGCGCCACTTCGAGCTTCGCGCCCGCGTAGGAGAAGCGCGAGTGGTCCGTCTCGTAGGCGAACTGCTCGTCGGAATCGTAGCGGTAGTTAATGTGGCCGGCATTGAGGCGCAGCGAGAGCATGCTGCGGCGCGTGAGAGGCAGTCCCCCGGCCACCGAGGCGAAGAGCTCGCTGCTCTTGACCTCCAGGATGTTGTCCACATCCGAAACACGGCCGAAGGTGCCGTGGCGGAGGTTCTTGACGGCGAAGTTGAACGAGTAGTCGAGGAAGAGCGGATAGCGACCCATGTAGAAGTCGGAGCGACCGCCGAAAGCGCCCCACGTGTAGAGGGGCCCCAGGTAGAGGTCGCCGCCCCACGAGTGGGCCACGCGCCCGATCGTGGAGTAGCTCACGCCCAGATAGGCCTGGTTGTAGGCCGTGGAGGAGACGTTGCCGCCCACCATCACCTTGAAGTTGGGCCGTGTGGCGAGCCGCGCGGCGAAGGAGTAGCGTCCGGACACGGTGTCGTAGCGCGCCCGGGGGAAGTCCATCGTGAAATCGCCGCCCGCCAGCACGCCGAAGAGGTTCTCCTTCAGCTCGTCGTAGCCCATTTGCCGCTGCACGCCGCGGGCGCGGCGGTCGGCCTCCACGAAGTCGCGGACGTAGGCGCGCTGCGTGCGCGACAACCCCTCGAAGGCGTAGTCGTCGAAGATCAGGGGCGGACACTTGGCGCGGAATGCCGCGCGGCGCTCCGCGAACCATGCCGAGTCGCGCCGCTCGGTCACGGCAGCCAGCAGACGGGGCATCTGCTCCATGGCGTCGGCGTAGCCCATGTTCATGATGGCCGCGGGATCGTCGAAATCGAGCATGCCCACGGCCACGGCGCGGCGGATCATGACGCCGCGGTCGGCGGGCAGGTCGTAGTCCGTGTCGTGCATGGCCAGCACGAAAGCCTGGTCCATGAGGTTGTTGTTCTCGCTGGGCGCGGTATTGCCCTCGGTGCACACCGAACCCACGATCAGGTCGGGCGCGAACTCCGCGTCGAGCGGCTTCCAGGGGAAATTATCGTAGATGCCGCCGTCGTAGAGCAGCATCGAATCGACCTTCATGGGTTTGAACACCAGCGGAATCGACATCGACGAGCGCACCGCCTCCGCAAGGTCGCCGTCGCGCAGCACCACGCCCCGGCGGGCGTTCATGTCGCTCGCCACGCAGAGGAAGGGCACCATCAGGTCGTCGAAACGCCCCCCGGCAGCGGCCGTGGCGGGGGCGAAGAGCTCCATCAGAGCCATATCTACGGGCGTGGAGGAGAGCAGGTTCGAGGGGAGCACGAAGCGCTTGCCGGGCTTCGTGTGGCGGAAATCCAGCCGCAGCCGGAAGAACGACGGCACACGCCCCGTCTGGCGGTAATAGGGCATGCAGTTGGGGTCGATGTGACCCGAGACCCATTCGCGCACGACGCCCGACTCGACGATGGCCCGCATCTCGGCGGGCGAATACCCCGAGGCGTACATGGCGGCGATGATCGACCCCATGGAGGTTCCGGCCGTGCAATCGACGGGGATTCCGTTCTCTTCGAGCGCTTCGAGCACTCCGATGTGGTAGAGGCCCTTGGCGCCGCCGCCGCTCATGACCACACCCACGCGTTGCGCCGCCGCCGGACAGGCGGCCAGCACTCCCCAAAAGACAAAAGCGAGGGCTCTTCGCAACATTTTTCCGTTTTTTTTATAACTTTGCATTTCAGATGCTAAATGCGTGTAAAAGTAGGCAAAAAGCAGGATAATTCAAAAACCCCACCGATAATTCAGACAATATGACCGATAAAATCAACGACCTTCTCCGCCGCGTGGCGGAGTTCAGCCCCCGCACGGCCGCCGACGTGGAGGAGTTCCGCATACGGATCCTCGGCAAGAAAGGCGAACTGAACGCACTGATGGAGGAGTTCAAGAGCGTGGCGCCCGAGCTCAAGCGCGAACTGGGACAGCAGCTCAACAAACTCAAATCCGCAGCGCTCGAACGCATCAGCGCCCTCCGCGAGGAGGCGCAGGCCGCAGCCGCCGACTCGGCCGCGACGCTCGACGACCCCACACGTCCCGGCACGGCCGCGGCGCTCGGCACGCGCCACCCCATTTCGCTCGTGCGCAACCAGATCGTAGAGGTCTTCGCGCGCCTGGGCTACACCGTGGCCGAGGGTCCCGAAATCGAGGACGACTGGCACGTATTCTCGGCGCTCAACTTCCCGCCCGAGCACCCGGCCCGCGACATGCAGGACACCTTCTTCATCGAGAAGAACCCCGACGTGCTGCTGCGCACGCACACCTCGTCGATCCAGGTGCGCACCATGACGCAGCAGAAGCCGCCCATCCGCGTGATCTGCCCCGGACGCGTCTTCCGCAACGAGGCCATCTCCTACCGCGCGCACTGCATCTTCCACCAGATCGAGGGCCTTTACGTCGATGAGGGGGTCACCTTCGCCGACCTGAAGCAGTCGCTGCTCTACTTCGCCCGCGAGGTCTTCGGCGAGACGGCCCGCATCCGCATGCGCCCCTCCTACTTCCCCTTCACCGAGCCGTCGGCCGAGGTGGACGTGTCGTGCAACCTCTGCGGCGGCAAGGGCTGCAACGTGTGCAAGGGCACGGGCTGGCTCGAAATCATGGGCTGCGGCATGGTGGACCCCAACGTACTGGAGTCGTGCGGCATAGATTCGAAGAAGTATTCGGGTTTCGCATTCGGCATGGGTATTGAACGCATCGCCATGCTCAAGTACGGCGTCAAGGACCTGCGTCTCTATTTCGAGAACGACGTACGGTTCCTCCGCCAGTTCGAGTCGGCCCTCTGACACACACTCCGCCCATGAAGCGCACCGCAGCCATCACCGTCCTCACGCTCCTCTTCGCCACGGCGTTCGTCTCCGGACGCAACGTCCGTCCGGCGGGCGGCACGGACGACGACACGCTGCGGGCGTTCCGTCTCTACACCGAGGGAATCAAGCGCGAAGCCATCGACCGCGACACGCTGCGGGCCCGCGAGGCCTATGCCGGGGCCATCGAGGCCGACACGACCTTCGCCGCAGCCTACTACGCCCTGGCCTCGCTGCTGCTCGACACCGACACGCCGCAGGCCGTGGCGCTGAGCCGCCGCGCGGCGCAGCTCGACTCCACCGAGAAGTGGTACCTCCGGCTCTACGGCCAGGCCCTGGTCACGGGGGGACGCTACGACGAGGCGCTCGGAGTCTACCGCACGCTGAGCCGCATCGACTCGCACAATCCAGAGGTTTACAGCGTCCTAGCGGCGCTCTACGAGCAGGCGCAGCTCCCGTTCTCGGCCATTGCCGTGCTCGACTCCGCGGAGCTGCGGCTCGGCCGCATCCCGCCCCTCACGGCCGCCAAACGACGGCTGCTGGTGGCCACGCGGCAGTACGACAAGGCGGTCACCGAAGCCGAAGCCCTCGTGGCGGCGGCACCCTACCAGATCGAGAACCGCATGATCCTGGGCGAGCTCTACGGCATGCAGGGCCGCGATTCGCTGGCCGTGGAGCAGTTCGATGCGGCCCTGCGCATCGACTCGACCGACGTGGCGGCCCTGGTCGCCGTGGCCGAATTCCACAACCGCCGCCGCAACTACCGCGCATTCCTCCGGCTCACGCGGCGGCTCTTCGAATCGGACGCCATATCGCCCGAACTCAAGGCCGAGCAGTTCGAGCGCATGACCTCCGACGTGCGGTTTTACCGCGAGCACTACTTCCAGCTCAACGAACTGGCCTCGGTGCTGGCCATCAAGTACCCCGACGACCCGCGGATCGTGGGGCTCTACGGCCGCCACCTCATCGCCGCGGGCGAGCTGGAGCGGGCGCTCGAACTCTTCAAGCTCCACACGGCCGACCGGCCGCCGGTGAGCGACTACTTCACCATGGTGATCGACATCGAGAGCTACAGGCAGCGTCCCGACTCGGCGGACAAGTACGCCGGCGAAGCCCTGCGCCTCTTCCCCCAAAAACCCGAATTCCACATCGCACGCGGGCACATCCGCAGCTACGCGGGCCGGCACGACGAAGCCGTGCGCAGCTATCGCGCCGCACTGCGCCACATCGGCACCGACTCGCTGCGCGGCGTGGTGTGGGGATGCATCGGCGACACGTACCATGCGGCCGGCGAGCGGCGCAAGAGCTACGCGGCCTACGACCGCGCGCTGCGCTACGACCCCGACAACACGATGGTGCTCAACAACTACGCCTACTTCCTCGCACTTGAGGAGCGCGACCTCGAACGAGCCCTCCGCATGGCCGAACGGGCCGTGGAGCACTCGGCGAACAACCCCACGTTCCTCGACACGCAGGCGTGGATTCTCCACCTCATGGGCCGCACGGCCGACGCGCGGCGCACCATGCAGCTCGCCATATCGCTCGACCGCAGCGGCAGCCCCGAGCTGATGATCCACTACGGCGACATCCTGGCCGCGGCAGGCGAACGCTACATGGCCGAAGTCTACTGGCGCAAGGCGCTCGAAAACGGCTATGCCGATCCCGAAGCCGTGGCCCGGCGCTTCGAATGGCTCCGCACACCCCGAACCGAAGAAACCGAAAAAACCTCCGGACAATGACCTGGAAGCGCATCCTCCTGCTCCTCGTCGCCTGCACCGCGGTGCTGACCGCGGCGGCGCAGCGCAACGCCCAAATCGACAAACAGAAGAAGCTGATCGCCACGCTCGAACGCCAGATCGCAGCACAGGAGCGAGAAATCGCCAAGATCAAGAAGGGCCGCTCCGCGACCGAGGAGCGCGTGAAGCGTCTGGCCCGCCAGATCGACACCCGCACCCAGCTGCTCGAAGCCCAGGAGCACGAAGCGCGCCTGCTGGCCGGCGAGCTCACGCGCACGGACCGCACGGCCGACAGCCTCGGCCGCGCCCTCGACCGCCAGAAGGAGCTCTATGCCGAGATGGTGCGCGAGGCGTACCGCAACTACCGCCACGAAAACTACCTCACCTACCTCTTCGCGTCGGAGGATTTCGCCGACATCGCACGCAAGATCGCCAACCTGCGTCAGGTGGCCTCCATGCGGGCCGAGAAGCTGCGGCGCATCGGCGACCTGAAGGTCGAGGTGGCCCGCGAAAAGGAGGAGCTCGACCGCCGCAAGCACGCGCTCGACTCGGTGACCGCGCAACTGCGGGCGCAGCGTGCGAAACTCGAACGCGACGCCCGGAACGCCAAGGCGGAGGTGCGCCGCATGTCGAAACAGGAGAAGCAGCGCCTCCAGCAGAAGATCGCCCGCGAGCAGCAGCTGAGCGTGGCCGTGGAGGAGCTGCGCAAGCTCTCGCGCGGCAACAAGGAGGGCGGCTCGTTCTCGTCGAAAACCTCGGGCCTGAGGCTCCCCGTCGCCGGAGGACGCGTGCGCCGCTACATGGAGAACATGGCCGAGATCACCGGGCCCAAGGGGGCGCGCGTAACCTCCATCTACGAGGGCAAGGTCGTAGAGATCAAACGCAACCGCATCACCAACAAATACGACGTATACGTCGCGCACGGCGAGTACTTGACCACCTATGCCAACCTCGGCTCCGTAGCGGTGCAGAAGGGCCAGAAAGTGGCCAAGAACGCAGCGCTGGGCACGATCGGCTCCTCGGTGAACGTCACGACGATGGAGACCGAATACAAACTGGTCTTCGGCATCTACTCGCCTTCGCCCACCGAGAAGATGCGGGCCGAAAACTGTTTCCGCAAATAACGATGGCTGTAAAATACCACACCGACGGCTGCCGCTACCGCCTGCCCGAGAAACGCAGGACCGCGGCATGGCTCCGCGAAGTCGCCCGCAGCGAGGGATACGTGCTGGGCGACGTGAACTACATCTTCTGCTCGGCCGAGCGCCTGCTCGCCATGAACCGCCAATACCTCGGCCACGACTACTTCACGGACGTCATCACGTTCGATTACAGCGACCGAAAGGGCTCGGGCATCGTCTCGGGCGACGTGTTCATCGACGTGGAGACCGTGGCCGACAACGCCCGGCTCTACGGCGCCCCGCGCCTCCAGGAGATGCGCCGCGTGGTGGTGCACGGCGTGCTGCACCTCTGCGGTCAGAAGGACAAGACGCCCCGCGCCAACGCCCGGATGCACCGCAAGGAGGACAAGTACCTGGCCTGGTGGTCGGAGCAGGAGGCCTGAACCGACACATGGCACGATCCCTCGTCAGGGCGGCGACGGCATGGCGGCGCACGCCCGCAGCCGTGCGAGGAGGCATCGTGTGCGGACCCGGCGCAGGAATCCCGGCGGCCGGGGCACGCCCCCGGCTCGCACGCGGACGCCGGGCCGGAAGACGCCGCACCGGACGGCACGATCTGCGCGGCAGGTCATCGCGGAGAATCCGCATACCCCACGACAAAGAACCAACACAGAAATTTGAAAGTGACACTCGAATACGACATCATCGTCATCGGCGGAGGACACGCCGGATGCGAAGCCGCCTCGGCAGCCGCACGCCTCGGCAGCCGCACGCTGCTGCTGACGATGGACATGGAGAAACTGGCCTCCATGTCCTGCAATCCGGCCGTCGGAGGCGTTGCCAAAGGACAGATAGTCAGGGAAATAGATGCGATCGGCGGTCAAATGGGCCGCATTACTGACCTCACGACCGTGCAATTCCGCATGCTCAACCGCTCGAAGGGCGCCGCGATGTGGAGTCCGCGGGCGCAATGCGACCGCCACCGCTTCTCGGAGGAGTGGCGCCGCACGCTGGAGAATACGCGCAACCTCTACATCTGGCAGGACGCCGCCACAGAGCTGCTTTTCGAGCCCGATGCGGCCACGGAATCCCCCGTCGAAGCCTCGGCTTCAGCGAAACCGGCCGGGGCGGCCAGAAGTGCCGAAAACAACACGGAAGCCACACCTTCGCCCAACGAAACCTCGGCAGCCGCTCCGGAAAGCGCCCCCCGAACTCTGCGTGTCGTGGGCGTCCGTACCCGCATGGGCGTGGAGTTCCGCTGCCGCGCCGCAATCCTCACGAGCGGCACTTTCCTCGACGGCACGATGCACTGCGGCGAGGCCAACGCCGAGGGAGGACGCGCGGGCGATGCCGCTTCGCACGGACTCACGGAGTGCCTGCGTGCTGCGGGGTTCGAAAGCGGCCGCATGAAGACCGGCACGCCCGCACGCCTCGACGCCCGCACGATCGACTTCGAGGCGCTGGCTGTGCAGCCGGGCGACGAGAAACCCGCGAAATTCTCCTTTTCGTCGGAGACGCAGCCGGTGAAATACCAGCTGCCCTGCTTCATCGTCTACACCACGCCCGAGGTGCACGCCCTTCTGCGCGAAGGTTTCGACCGCTCGCCGCTTTTCAACGGCACGATTCAGGGCATCGGCCCGCGCTACTGCCCGAGCATCGAGGACAAGCTGCGCACCTTTGCCGGCAAGGAGCAGCACCAGCTCTTTCTCGAACCCGAGGGCCGCTCGACCAACGAATATTACCTGAACGGCTTCTCGTCGTCGCTGCCCTGGGAGGTGCAGTGGCGGGCGCTGCACAAGATTCGCGGACTGGAGAACGTGCACCTGTTTCGCCCGGGCTATGCCATCGAATACGACTATTTCCCGCCCACGCAGCTCCGCCACACGCTCGAAACAAAGCGGGTCGCCGGTCTTTTCTTCGCGGGCCAGGTCAATGGCACCACCGGATACGAGGAGGCGGCGGCCCAGGGGCTGATGGCCGGCATCAACGCGCACCGCAAGCTGCGCGGCGAAGCACCCGTGGTCCTGCACCGCGACGAAGCCTACATCGGCGTGCTGATCGACGACCTGGTGACGAAAGGCGTCGATGAACCCTACCGCATGTTCACCTCGCGGGCCGAGTACCGCATCCTGCTCCGACAGGACAATGCCGACGTAAGACTGACGCCGAAAGGATACGAAATAGGATTGATTTCGAAGAAAAGATACGACGAATTCCTCAAAAAAAACACGCTCGTAAAATCGCTTGTTTCCTTCGTCCACGAGACGAGCATCAAACCACACGAAATTGAAGCCTATCTGAAAACGGTGGATGAGGAGCCCCTGACCCAGGGACGCAAGCTCTACGACCTCGTTCCGCGCAACAACGTCACGTTGGAGGGACTGATCGGAGCCGTGCCGAAACTCGCAAGATTCGTGGAGGAAAACGATATCGACTGCGAGGCGATCGAAGAAGCGGAAATCCAAATAAAGTACAAAGGCTACATCGAACGCGAAAAATTCATCGCCCAGAAACTTCACCGACTGGAAAACATTGCGATTCCTGCGGATTTCGATTTCAACAAGCTGCAATCGCTCACCATCGAAGCCCGGCAGAAACTCACCCGCATCCGTCCCGCCACGATCGGACAGGCATCGCGCATACCGGGCGTGTCGCCCGCCGACGTAAACGTACTGCTCGTGCGCTTCGGACGTTGATTGTTCCACGTGGAACAGAGAGCACCCCTCGGAACGAAAGCTCCGAGGGGTATTTTTGTGGAAGTTCCGTCTTCAGGAAAACACAGCAGAAGATCGCGAACCACTACCCTACTCGCATCCGGACACAGACGCAAGCAATACATAAGAAAAAAATAACAATACCACTCGATTGCAGCTGTATACTGAATCCGACTCCGACCGGACTCGAAATGGCCGCACGGCCACAATTAGGCCACAGTACGGCCCACAGTACGGCCCACAGTACAGCCC
>VSOO01000140.1 GCA_009774895.1 Alistipes sp.
GTCCGCGAGGGGCCGCGGCCGGCGGAGCGCATGCCGGTCCGTATGCCGCGTGCCGGGCGACGAAAGCGCGGCAGGGCGTGCTCGGGCGGCGGATAAAAAGCCCTGCGGTGGCGTGCGCCTGACGGCGGCCGCTAATCTTTGAGGATGTAGACGTGTTCGCCGCGCCGCTGCATGTGGTAATGCTCGCGGGCGTACTGCTCCAGGTAGTCGTCGTAGCGCAGCTGTTCGATGAGGGTGCTGTCGCGGGCGATCTTTTCGAGGTAGCGCGTGCGTTCGCGTTCGAGCACGCCGATCTGACGGCGTATCTTCACGGCGTGCAGCAGGTTGCGCCCCACGACGAATACGGTGAACACCAGGATGATGCCGGTGGTGATGGTCCAGAAGCGTTTGTCCAGGCGCAGGGTCATCGGCTACGGTATGTTCATGTATTTGTGCGTCTGGATCGAGACGTTCCACTGCGGGTGGGCCTTGACGTAGGCGACCAGCTCGGGCATGATGCGCTCCGCGACGCTCCATTCGGGCTGGAGGTAGAGGCGGCATGCGGCGCCCACGCGCGCGGCGTTGGCTTCGGCCCATTCGAAGTCGCGCTCCCCGGCCACGATCGCTTTCAGCTCGTCGGCCCGGCCGTACGCCTCGTCGAGGGGCGGATGCTGGCGCTTGGGCGAGAGGCACACCCAGTCGAACGTGCCCGAGAAGGGGTGTGCGCCCGAAGTTTCGAGAAAGACACGAAGGCCGCGGGCGCGGAGGGCCGCAGTGAGCGGCTCCAGGGGGTAGAGCAGGGGCTCGCCTCCCGTGACCACCACGGCCTCGGTGCCGCTTGCGGCGGCGCGCTCCACGACCGCGCCGATGGCCGCGGGCGGAAAGAGCGCCGGATTCCACGTGTATTTGGCGTCGCACCACGGGCATCCGGCCTCGCAGCCGCCCAGGCGGATGAAGTAGGCGGGCTTTCCCGCGTGGTAGCCCTCGCCCTGAATGGTGTAGAAATCCTCGACCAGCGGCAGGAGTCTGCCGCCGTCGAGCTGTCGGTCGTCGGGTCGTCGGGTCGTCATTCGGTCACTACGTATACGTCCTTGAGGTTGCGGCCCAACTGATTGTAGTCCAGTCCGTAGCCCACGATGAATTCGTTGCCTATCTCCAGCGCGCGGTAGCGCACGGGGATCGTGCGCGCGTAGGATGCGGGCTTGAAGAAGAGGGTGCAGATCTCGATGCTGGCCGGGCGGTGGCGCTCCAGTTCGCGCACCATGTGTTCGATGCTGCCGCCCGTATCGACAATGTCCTCCACGATGACGACATGGCGTCCCGCGAGGTCGTTGTTCAGACCGATGAGGTTCTTCACCTCCCCCGTCGAGCCGGTGCCCTCGTAGGAGGCGAGCTTCACGAACGAGAGTTCGCAGTTGAATTCGATCTTCTTCATCAGGTCGCTCAGGAACATGAACGATCCGTTGAGCACGCCGAGAAAGAGGGGTGTTTCGCGCGCGGCGTAGTCGCTGTTGATGCGTCGGGCGACGTCGGTCACCGCCTCGTCGATCCGGGCCGCGGGAATCAGCACCTTGAACTGTCGGTCGTGGAGTTTTATCGTTTCATCCATATCGGGTTTCGTTTTAAGCGGGTATTCGTTTCGCAAAAATACGAATTTGTGCGGAACATTCCGCGCGCGGCAGGCGAAAAAACGGATTTTCGGGCCGGAGCGCTTCGACGCGAAGCCTTTGCCGCCGCGCGCGGGAGTCTTCGCGTGGGGCGGCGGTCGGAGCGTGCGTTTGCGGTACGCTCTTTGCTGGACGGCCCCATGCGGAACCGCGCGACCGGCCGAAGCTCCTTTATCGTCATAAGGGAAGCGGAGACCGGTACGCGGTTCCCTTCTTTTCGCAGCGCAGTCCCGCTCCGGCCATGCCCGCACCGCGTGCGGCGTGCCGGCAGCGCACCCTTCGTCTGTGGCCTTGCGGCTGCGGCCGAATAGCACATTCGGTCGCGGTCTCCCTACCCTGAAAATGTTGCATTCGCCCTATCTTTAAGCCGAACCGGAGGGCATGTCGCCCTGCGGTAAAACCGAATGAAATATGACGATAGGGTATTTGAGAGTCAGCACGGGCAAGCAGCATCCGGCCAATCAACAGGACGAGATCCGGCGTTTCGCCCAGAGCCGCGGCATGACGATCGACCGCTGGGTGACGGAGGTCGCGAGCGGCAAGAAGAAAGAGAGCGACCGGCGGCTGGGGACGCTGCTGCGCCGCATGAAGCGCGGCGACACGCTCGTCATGACCGAAGTGTCGCGTCTGAGCCGCACGCTCACCGAGATCATGTCGATCATGGGCACCTGCCTGCGCAAGGGAATCCGTCTCTACACGACGAAAGAGAAGTATTCGTTCGACGATTCGATCAACAGCAAGGTGCTCTGCTTCGCCTTCGGACTGGTGGCCGAGATCGAGCACAGCCTTATTAATCGCCGCTTAATCGAGGCGCACGCGCGTGAGGAGGCTTTGCGGAACATGCCCCGGCTGCCGTCGGCCGAGTACGGAGCGATCGAAAACGGCACCTTTACCGTGCGGTAGCACGCTTCGTTTTCCGGGCGTTTGCGTGCGTCGGGCCGGTTTACGCTTTGATGTCGAATCCGGCGCTTCGCACCGCCGCGGCGACGGCTTCGGCATCGTGCGCGCCGGCGACCGTGGCGACGCCGGTGGCGAGGTTCACATCGACCTGCTCCACCCCCTCGACCGCAGCGATGCTCTTCGCAACGGCGGCGCGGCAGTGGTCGCAGTTCATTCCCTCGATCGTATACTCCTTGTTCATGGTATTGGTAATTAATGTTTTGTGGTGATAACGACGGGCGAGCGACACGGCGAGCAAAAGCACCAGCACGGCCGAGCACACGCCCGAAAAGAGGTCGAAGCCGCCTGTGTGGCAGGCGGCGGGGTGCGCACCGGCGACACGGAACCATTCGGCGGGCAGCAGGTAGTCTATGGCGAGTCCGAAAGCCATCGTCCCGAGGACGATGGAGCCAAGGTAGACGATCGCCGCCTTGCGTCCCATCTCACGTGAAATTAGGGCGAAAGAGGCGAAATTCGCGGCCGGGCCCGCCATCAGCAGCACGAAGGCCGTGCCGGGCGAGAGCCCTTTCAGCACCAGCGACAGGGCGATGGGGATGGAGCCCGTGGCGCAGACGTACATCGGGACGGCGATCAGCAGCACGGCGAGCATCGCCATAAGGGGCCGGCTGCCGAGCGCGGAGAAGAGGTCGGCCGGGACGTAGACCGTAATCAGCGCGGCGACGACCAGACCCGCGACGAGCCAGCCGCCGATGCTTCCCACCAGGTCGATGCAGCCGTAGCGCAGGGCGTCGAGGCATTTGCGGCCGAAATGCTTCGGTGTCTCCGGGGCATTCTCGGCGACCGTTTCGTCGGGGCGGAGGCCGTGCGCGGGGCGCTGCTCCGTCCTGCCGACGGCCACGCCTCCTATCACGGCGGTAACCAGCGCCGCCAGCGGGCGGAGAAGGGCGAAGGCCGGCCCCAGCAGCGACCACGTGGCGGCGATGCTGTCCACGCCGGTTTGGGGCGTGGAGATCAGAAACGAGGTCGCGGCCGCACGCGACGCTCCGTTCCGGCGCATGGCGACTGCGGTGGGCAGCACGCCGCACGAGCAGAGCGGCAGCGGAATGCCGAGCAGCGCCGACTTGAAGACCGCTTTCGCACCCGTGCCCGAGAGGTGGCGCGCGAAGGTGCGCTGCGGAACGAATGCGTGCATGAGGCCCGCAATCAGAAAACCCAGCAGGATGTACGGCGACATCTCGTTGAGCATGTATAGGAAAGAGTGCAGCAGTTCCATATGAGTCCGTTTGATCGGGTATGCGGCGCCGGCGAAGCGTCGGGACGGGCGGCGCCGCAGCGCTGCGGTTCCGGTTCCCGGCTTCGGAATCGTCGCCGTCCACCATAGAACGTGCGAACCGGCCTCCGTATTATGGAGCGGGCCGCCGTGTTTCGGTCGCGGGGCGGCTTGTTC
>VSOO01000141.1 GCA_009774895.1 Alistipes sp.
GGTCAGGGTCGTACGACAAAGGCTTCCAGAATAGTGCGGATGCGGTCGAAAACGCACTCGGGAGGCGCCATGCCGCCCGCGGCGTCGCTGCAATCCACCAGCCGCACGCCGGCGTCGGAGGCCGCGGCGTCGAGGTAGACGCCGCGCACAGCGCGTTGCAGCGCCAGCGACGACTCGTAGATGTCCTGCGCGCCCCGCAGATAGCTGCGGTCGGCCCCTTCGCGCAGCTCGCCGAGCTTGCGCTCGACGAAGGCGAAAGGCACGTCGAGGAAGAGCGACACGTCGGGGCGCGGGATGGCGTTGCGGCCGTATTCGAGGTCGAGGATCCAGTCGCGCAGCCTCCTCCGCTCGCAGTCGCCGCCCCGGAGGCGGGCGCACTGGTAGGCGACATTCGACCACACGTAGCGGTCGAGCACCACGGCCCGCCCCTCGGCGAGCCACGTGCGGATCGTCTGCGCCGCATCGGCCCGGTCGCCCGCGAAGAGGAGCGCCACGAGGTAGGGATCGACCGAATCGGCGCCGCCGAACTCGCCCCGCAGGAAGCGGGCGATCAGCTCGCCGTATACGGGCGCATCGAAACGCGGGAAATGGAGGTACTCGCTCTCCACGCCCCGCTGTGCCAGCATGCGGCGCAACAGCGCCACCTGTGTCGATTTACCGGCTCCGTCCAGCCCCTCGATTACTACGAACATCGTC
The DNA here is from genome assembly GCA_009774895.1 of Alistipes sp. GTDB lineage: Bacteria > Bacteroidota > Bacteroidia > Bacteroidales > Rikenellaceae > Alistipes. The sequence goes on from VSOO01000141.1 coordinate 697, forward strand.
TCTTTGGTTTAGATTCGCGTTTCTGATTCGCGCCCCGCAACTCCGGCGCACCGGCACCGCGCGGGGTCCGCCGTTTCGGCCGGCCGCTGCGGTCCGCGGCCCCCTCTCCCGTTCGCCTGCGGCCGCGGGCGGGGTTGCGGCAGGCGTCCGAAGCACCCCGAGGTCCGGCCGCTGCGTCGCGCATGCGGGGCCTTGGCGGTCGCTCCGTCCTCTCCGCGGCGGCACGCCCCTCAGCGGAGCATGCGCACGGCGCGCCGCACGCCCGCCGCCAGCGCGTCGATCTCGGCGCGCGTATTGTAGAGCGCCAGCGAAGCCCGGCACATGCCCTTCACGCCGAAGTGCGTCATGACCGGCTCGGCGCAATGCTGCCCCGTGCGGACGGCGATTCCCAGCTTGTCGAGAATCATCCCCAGGTCGAGCGGGTGCACCCCCGCCACATTGAACGACACGATCGAACACTTGCCGGGCGCCGTGCCGTAGATGCGCAAGCCCTCGATTTCGCTCAGCTGCGCCTCGGCGTAGCGCAGCAGCTCCTGCTCGTAGGCCTCCACTTCGGCCCGGGGCAGCTCCTCCACGAAGCGCACGGCCTCGCCCAGCGCGATGGCGCCGACATAGTTGGCCGTGCCGGCCTCGAACTTGAGCGGCACCGGCGCATAGGTCGTGCGCTCGAAGGTCACGCGGTCCACCATGTCGCCGCCGTAGAGAAACGGCGGCATGCGCTCCAGCAGCTCACGGCGGCCGTAGAGCACGCCGATGCCCGTGGGACCGTAGAGCTTGTGGCCCGAGAAAGCGTAGAAGTCGCAGCCCAGCGCCCCCACGTCCACACCCCCGTGCACGATGCCCTGGCAGCCATCGACCACCGTCACGGCACCCGCGGCACGGGCCGCGTCGATCACGCGCCGCAGGTCGGGGCGCGTGCCGAGCGTATTCGACGCCTGCGTCACGGCCACCACTTTCGTGCGGCGGTCGATCAGCGTCTCCAGCAGCTCGGTCCGGAGGCATCCCGCGTCGTCGATCGGGATCACGCGCAGCTCGGCGCCCCGCCGTTCGCAGGCCGCCTGCCACGGCACGAGGTTCGAGTGGTGCTCCATCTCGGTGACCACCACGTTGTCGCCCGCCTCCAGGAAAGCCCCGCACCAGGCGTAGGCCACGGTGTTGAGCGCCGCCGTGGCGCCCGACGTGAAGACGACCTCCTCGCGCTCCGACGCCCCGATGAAGCGGGCGATGCGCTCGCGCGCGGCCTCGTAACGCGTCGTGGTCTCCTCCGAAAGCCAGTGGGCGCCGCGATGCACGTTGGCATTCAGTTCGAGGTAGATGCGGCACTCCGCATCGATCACGCACTGCGGCTTCTGGGCCGTGGCGCCGCTGTCGAGATAGACCAGCGGACGGCCGTAGACCTCACGCCCGAGAATGGGAAACTGCTCCCTTATTTTTTCGACATCGAACATAATTTCAAGCATATCCGTCGGAACGCACGCGCGTTCCGCACCATCATACGATCCGGACGGCACCCCCGGGCATCGCCCGCGGCAACCGCCGCCCCACACTGCGCCCCGAAAGCCCTGCTCCGCAAGCACTGCCCCAAAAGCACTGCCCCGAAACACTGCCCCGGGCGCGGCATCCCTACATGCGCTCCAGCTTGCGCGACACGGCCTCGGCGAGCAGCGCGCGCAGCGGCTCGGAGGGGATGCGCGACACCACGTCGCCCACGAAACCCTCGACCTGCAACGCCCGGGCCTGGGCCTCGCTCAGGCCGCGCTGCCGCATGTAGAGCACGGCATCGTCGTCGAGCTGTCCCACCGTGGCGCCGTGCGTGCACTTCACGTCGTCGGCATAGATTTCGAGCTGGGAGCGCGTCGCGATGCGCGCCTCGCGGCCCAGCAGGAGGTTGCGGCTCTGCTGGCGTGCGTCGGTGCGCTGCGCGTCCTGCGCCACATAGACCAGACCGCGGAACGCGCCCGTCGCCGTGCCGCCCGCCACGCCCTTCACCAGCGAATGGCTGCGGCAGCCGGCCGCATTGTGCTCCACGCGCACCCCTACCTCGCAGTGCTCCGCATCGCCCGCAACGAACACGCCGTCCAGCGCGCACTCGGCATCGGGAGCGTTCAGCTCGAAGCGGTATTCCGCCGCGCCCTCCGCGAGCAGCACCATGCCCGCCGTGCAGCGGCTGCCCGCAGCCTGCACCGCATGCAGCGAAGCCGAAGCCCCCGTACCGAAGAGCTGCGTGAGGGCCAGCGAGGCCCCTGCTCCGAGCTCGACGCGCACCTGCGACCGCTCGGCGGCCGCATGCAGCAGCGACAGCCGCGCGGCGACACCCGCGGCGACCCGCACCGTCAGTTCCTGCGGCGCCACGACCGCGCGTTCCGCCGCCGCGGAGGCATCGAAGCGGAGCTCCTCCCCCCGGAAAACGTCGAACGCGCACTCGCGGATGATCCGTTCCATCTCCATCGCGCCTACTCCTTATAATCGTTGATGAGCCAGTCGTAGCCCTCCTTTTCGAGACGCAGCGCCAGCGACTTGTCGCCCGAATGGATGATGCGGCCCTTGTAGAGCACGTGCACGAAGTCGGGCACGATGTAGTCCAGCAGACGCTGGTAGTGCGTGATGACCACTGTGGCGTTCTCGGGCGTATGGAGCTTCGTCACGCCCGTGGCCACGATGCGCAGGGCGTCGATGTCGAGGCCCGAATCGGTCTCGTCCAGAATGGCCAGCGCCGGATCGAGCATCGCCATCTGGAAAATCTCGTTCTTCTTCTTCTCGCCGCCCGAGAAACCCTCGTTCACCGAGCGCGCCGTGAGCTTCGCGTCCAGCTCCACCACGGCGCTCTTCTCGCGCATGAGCTTCAGGAACTGCGCCGCAGTCAGCGGCTCCTCACCGCGAAACTTGCGCTGCTCCTGCACGGCCAGCTTCATGAAGTTGGCCATCGACACGCCCGGAATCTCCACCGGATACTGGAATCCGAGGAACAGACCCGAGCGGGCACGGTCCTCGATCGACATCGAGAGCAGGTCGCGGCCCCGGAATTCGACCGAACCCTCGGTCACGGTATATTTGCCGTTGCCGGCCAGCACCGACGCGAAAGTCGATTTGCCCGACCCGTTCGGTCCCATGATGGCATGCACCTCGCCCGCACGGACCTCGAAGTCGATGCCGCGAAGGATCTCCTTGCCCTCGACCGTGGCATGCAGATTTTTTACGCTTAACATATCGTATCTTTATTTCTCTCAACAGTTAATTCTTCACCCGGCGCGCGCTCCTGCCCGGCCGGCGCGCACCGATG
>VSOO01000142.1 GCA_009774895.1 Alistipes sp.
GCGCCCCACAGCCCCTGCGCCACCTTGAGCGCCTGGCCCCGATAGCGCAGCGCGGCGGAGACGACCGCCAGGTTGTGCGCCGTGCCCGCCACGGGCATCGCGAGGTCCACGACCTCGGGCTGCACGGCGAAGCGGATCGGTTCGAGGAAGATGCGCTCCGTGGCCCGGGCGATCCAGGCATCCTCCTGGGGCGGTATGCCCACGAGCGTGGCGGGCCAGATCGCGTCGCGCCGGTGCGTGACGGCCGTCACATGGAACCGCGGGTAGCGGTCTTCGAGCGAGTAGAATCCCGTATGGTCGCCGAACGGCCCCTCCACGGCGCACTCCTCGGCCGGATCGACATAGCCCTCGATCACGAAGTCGCAGTCGGCCGGCACCCACAGCTCGTTGGTCAGGCACTTCACCAGCCGCACGCTGCGGCGGCGCAGAAAACCCGCCAGGAGGTACTCGTCCATGTTGTCGGGCATGGGCGCCGTGGCGGCATAGGCATAGACCGGATCGCCGCCCAGCGCCACCGACACGGGCATGCGGCGCCCCAGACGCCGGCAGGCGTCGAAGTGCCGGGCACCGGTCTTGTGCACGTGCCAGTGCATGCCCGGGGTGCGGTCGTCGAAGAGCTGCATGCGGTACATGCCCGCATTGCGCACGCCCGTTTCGGGATCGACCGTGTGCACGATGGGCAGCGTCACGAACCGCCCCCCGTCGCAGGGCCAGCAGCGCAGCACGGGCAGCGCGGCGAGCGAGGCCGCGGCACCCGTCGCCACGACCTCCTGGCATGCGCCCCGGCCGCGCACCTTGCGGGGCAGCCAGCGCGCCATCTCGGCCAGCAGGGGCAGCGTGCGCAGCTTGTCGAACAACGAATCGCGGGGGCCCGCGGCCTCGCGCAGCAGCGCGCCGATCCGCGCGGCCACGGCGTCGAGCGACTCGGCGCCGAGCGCCATCGCACAGCGGCGCTCCGAACCGTAGAGGTTCGTAAGCACGGGAAACGGCGTGCCCGTATCCTCGAACAGCAGCGCCTTGCCGCCGCCGGGGCTCTTCGACATGCGGTCCGTAATCTCCGCTATTTCATATTCGGGATCGACCCGCACCGCGATGCGGGCCAGCTCGCCGGCGCGTTCGAGCCGCGCCACATATTCTCTCAGGTTTCGATACATCTGTTCCGACGGATTGCGCCGGCAGCGGACCGCACGGGCACTGCGGCCACCGCCGCCCGGAGTCCGCGGCGGACGGGTGCGTCCGGCGCCGGCATGGGACAAAGATACGCATTCCGCCCGGAAATCGGAACCGCCCGGCCTCTTTTCCGCCCCACGCACCCGCGAACGGGCGCGAACTGTTATTTTTGTAACGAATATTGCGCGCGTTTCGCGAATAATTACTACCTTTACATGCTAATTGAAGAGAACACTTATACTAATCACTAAATAGTTATGGCAAATACCCAACGTGAAAAGCTGTTCACCGAGTTTCCCGCCGTCGCGACGGAGCAGTGGGAAGAGGTGATTACGGCCGACCTGAAAGGTGCTGACTACGAGCGCAAACTGGTGTGGAAAACGGGTGAGGGCTTCAATGTCCGCCCCTACTACCGTGCCGAGAACCTCGAAGGCATCCGCTTCCTCGGCTCGCAGGCCGGAGAGTTCCCGTTCGTACGCGGTACGCGCGCCCACAACCGCTGGCACGTGCACCAGACCGTGAAGGTGGAGAACCCCGCCGAGGCCAATGCCGAAGCGCTGAAGATGCTCAATGCGGGCATCGACTCGATCGAGTTCCGCATCGACGCCGCGGACTTCTCGGACGCCGACCTCGACGCGCTGCTCGCAGGCATCTCGATTCCGGCCGTGGAGCTGGTATTCAGCGGCTCGAAATGCCACGACCTGGTCGATCAGGTACTCGCCAAGATCGCACGCGAGGGCATCGCACGCGAAGAGGCGCACATCCACTTCTGCATCGACCCGCTGGTCAAGGGCCTCACGTCGAAAGGCGTGCTGTGCAGCTGCATCGACGGCCTCGCCGACCTGGTGCGCAAGACCGCGGACTACAAGCACATCCGCGTGGTGACCGTTTCGGGCCACATCTTCAGCAACGCGGGTTCGACCATCGTCGAGGAGCTGGCCTTCACGCTCGCCGCGGGCCACGACTACCTCGTGCGCATGACGGAGGGCGGCATCGACGCGGACAAGGCCGCGCGCAAGATCCGCTTCGCGATGAACGTCACTTCGAACTACTTCATGGAGATGGCCAAGTTCCGCGCGGCGCGCATGCTCTGGGCCAACATCGTGAAGGCGTACGGCCCCGAGAAGGAGTGCGCATGCAAGATGTTCACCCACGCCGTGACGTCCGCCTGGAACCAGACCGTATACGACCCCTACGTGAACATGCTCCGCGGCACCACGGAGGCCATGTCGGCCTCGATCGCCGGCGTGAATTCGCTCGAAGTCATGCCGTTCGACGCTTCCTACGGGGAGCCCGACGAATTCTCGAAGCGCATCGCCCGCAACGCCGAGCTGCTGCTCAAGCACGAGTCGCACTTCGATCAGGTGGTAGACCCCGCGGGCGGTTCGTACTACATCGAGACCCTCACGCAGTCGATCGCCGCAGAGGCCTGGAAGCTCTTCCTCGAAATCGAGGAGAAGGGCGGCTACACCGCGGCCTACGAGGCAGGCTTCATCGTCGAGCGCGTGAAGGCTTCGGCCGCCGCAAAGGACAAGGCGATCGCAACGCGCCGCCAGATCCTGCTGGGCGCAAACCAGTATCCCAACTTCACCGAGACGGCCGACGCGAAGATCGGCGAATGCGCCGTAGAGCGTGCCGAGGCCAAGGGCAACGTGCTGCTCCCCTACCGCGGCGCGATGGCCTTCGAGCAGATGCGTCTGCACGTGGACCGCAGCGGCAAGGCACCCAAGGCTTTCATGCTCACCTGCGGCAGCCTGGCCATGGCCCGTGCCCGCGCACAGTTCTCGTGCAACTTCTTCGCCTGCGCCGGCATCAAGGTGCAGGACAACACGTTCTTCAAGTCGATCGAAGAGGGCGTGGAGGCCGCACTGGCCGCCAAGGCCGACATCGTGGTGGTCTGCGCGAGCGACGACGACTACGCCACGGCCGCACCCCGCGTCAAGGAGCTCCTCGGCGACAAGGCGATCCTCGTGGTTGCGGGCGCTCCGGCCTGCGCACCCGAGCTGGAGGCTCAGGGCATCACCAACTTCATCAACGTGAAGTCGAACGTGCTGGAAACCCTCAAATATTACCTCAAAGAGTTGGGAATCTAAAAGCGAAGAACAAGTTATGAGAGCAAAATTTTCGGAACTCAAATACGAAGGCCAGCAGAAAAGCTGCTGCGCCTCGAAAAAATGCGGGCAGGTGGAGCCGTGGCTGACGGCCGAGCAGATTCCCGTGAAGGGCACCTACACGGCCGCCGACCTGGAGGGCATGGAGCACCTCAATTACGCCGCGGGCATCGCCCCGTTCCTGCGCGGTCCCTACTCCACGATGTACGTGATGCGTCCGTGGACCATCCGCCAGTATGCCGGCTTCTCGACCGCCGAGGAGTCCAACGCATTCTACCGCCGCAACCTCGCCGCAGGCCAGAAGGGTCTGTCGGTGGCGTTCGACCTGGCCACGCACCGCGGCTACGACGCCGACCATCCGCGCGTGGTGGGCGACGTGGGCAAGGCCGGCGTGTCGATCTGCTCGGTGGAGGACATGAAGGTGCTCTTCAACGGCATTCCGCTGGACAAGATGTCGGTGTCGATGACCATGAACGGCGCCGTGCTGCCCGTGCTGGCATTCTACATCGTCACGGGTCTGGAGCAGGGCTGCACGCTCGAACAGCTGACCGGTACCATCCAGAACGACATCCTCAAGGAGTTCATGGTGCGCAACACCTATATTTATCCGCCCGAGTTCTCGATGCGCATCATCGCCGACATCTTCGAGTACACCTCGAAGAACATGCCCAAGTTCAACTC
>VSOO01000143.1 GCA_009774895.1 Alistipes sp.
GTTTCGTGTCATTTTTCGTTGTTTGAGTTGGTTTGTCAGTCGTTTTGCGGCGCGCGGCGCTTCAGCACCTCGTAGGCGCGGTCGATGCCCAGCTCGCCCGCCTTCGAGATGTCGAGCCATCCCTTGCGCGTGTCTTTCATGTAGAGCTGCACCAGGCCGCGGTTGAAGTAGGCCTCGGCGAATGCGGGGTCGAGCTCGATGGCCCGCGTGTAGTCCTCGCACGCCTCGGGAAGGTTGCCCGAGAGGGCGTGCAGTCCGGCCCGGTCGTAGTAGGCGCAGGCCAGGTCGGGGAAGAGCAGGAGGGCCTTGTTCAGGTCGGCGATCGCCTCGTCGTAGCTGTAGGTCCGCTTGCGCTCGGCCGGTCCGCGGCCCGCGGGGGCGTCGTCGAGCGTGAGGCGGCCGTATGAGTGGTCGATCGACGAGATGAAGCCGATCATTTCGGCCCGCGTGACGGCCCGGTTGAGGTAGAGGAACGGGTTGGCCGGGTTCAGTTCGATGGCCGCCGTGAGCGAGTTCACGGCGCCCGTGTACTGGCGCACGAGCGACTGCGACACGCCCCGCTCGAAGTGCGTGGTCCACGACGCGTCGTCGTCCCGCATCCGCCGGGCGTAGCTGCGGTCGAGCAGCAGCAGCGTGTCGGCCGACAGGTTGCTGTCGGCATTGGTCAGCACCAGGTGCTCGTTGCCGATGCGGCGTTTGAAGTCCTCCACGCGCTGCACGTAGCTGCGCGGCGGCGCCGCCGCTGTGTCGGGCCGCATGAACGTGAAGCGGAACAGGGGCAGCAGGCGCAGCTCGTCGCTTTCGCCCGTGCGGGCCGCGGCGCTGCCGAAGCCCCTGCCGGAGAGCGAGTTGGCTAACGAGAGCAGGCGGTCGAAGCGCTGCGTGGTGTCGGCGAAGATCGAGTAGGTGCTGTCCGTGAGGCGTGCGCGGTATTCGGCGATCTTGCGCTGCGCCGTGTCGCGGTCGCGGCGTGCGCCCGCACGGTCGCGCAGCAGCTCGCGGAGCATGCTGCGGTGGAGGTAGGCGTTGGCGAAGTCGGGATAGAGCTCGATGGCCCGCGTGCAGTCGGCCGCGGCATCGGTCAGATTGCCCAGCTCGGTGTTGAGCAGCGCCCGGTTGTAGTAGACCAGCACGTTGTCGGGCGAGTAGCGGGCCACGCGGTCGTAGTCTTCGAGCGCCCGGTTGTAGTCGCCGATCCGCGTGCGCAGGATGGCGCGGTTGAAGTAGGTCAGCGCGTGGGTCGAGTCGATGCGGACCGCCGCATCGAAGTCGGCCAGTGCCTTCAGCGGGCGGTTGGTGTGGGAGTAGACCAGGGCCCGGTTGAAGTAGGGCAGCAGATAGGTCGAGTCGCAGCCGATCGCCCGGTCGAAGTCGGCCTCGGCCTCGGCATAGCGCTTTTGCGCCAGGTAGAGCCCGCCCCGGCGGTTGTAACCCTCGGGGTTTTCGCGGTTGGTGCGGATCGCCGCGTCGTAGTTCTCGTAGGCGCGGAGCGTGTCGCTCATGCAGAGGTAGGCCGCGCCGCGGTTGATGTAGGCGTCGGGCACCTTGTTCTCCTGCCGCAGGAAGCGGTCGAAATCCTCCACCGCCTCGGCAAACTGCTGGTTCATGAGGCGCGTGACGCCGCGGTAGTAGTAGGGGTAGGGCAGGTCGGGCCGCAGCTCGATGGCGGCGGCGAAGTCGCCCAGTGCGTCGTCGTAGCTGCCCAGCTGCGAGCGGGTGATGGCCCGGTAGGTGTAGGCCTGGGTGAATACGGGATTCTTGCTCAGCGCGAGGCTGAAGTCGGCCTCGGCGCCCAGCAGGTCGTCGAGGTTGTATTTGGCGATGCCGCGCAGGAAGTAGCCCTCGTAGGCGTCGGCATCGAAGCGCAGCAGCGTGTTGAGCGTGCGGATGGCTTCGCGGTAGTCGTCGTTCATCATGAACGTGCGCCCCATGTGGTAGAAGTACTCCTTGTTGTACTGGGCGCGCGCCGCCTCTCCGCACGTGAGCAGTGCGAACGTACAGAGCAGGGCGGTGACTATGCTGCGCATGTTCGGGATCTGATGCCTTGATGTCTTTTTCCTTGATGCCGGTCCGCCGCGGTCCGCCGCGTCGGGGGTCCGGACCGCGGGCGGTTTTACTCCTGTTCGTAGCCGAAGCGGCGCAGCTGACGTTCGTTGTCGCGCCAATCGGCGCTGACCTTCACGAAGAGCTGGAGGAAGACCTTCTTGCCGAGGAACTGCTCCATGTCCTTGCGTGCGGCCTCGCCTACGCGTTTGAGCTTCTCGCCCTTGTGGCCGATCAGGATGCCCTTCTGCGATTCGCGTGCCACATGGATCGTGGCGGCGATGCGGTCGATCGCGGGCTCCTCCTTGTAGCTTTCGATCTCGATCTCGCAGCAGTAGGGGATCTCCTTGTCGTAGAACCGCAGGATCTTCTCGCGCACGATCTCCGAGGCGAAGAAGCGCAGGCTCTTGTCCGTTAGCGTGTCTTTGGGGTAGAAGGCCGGGCCTTCGGGCAGCACCTCCAGGATCTTGCCGAAGAGCCCCTCGATGTTGAACCGTTCGCGGGCCGACACGGGCACGATCACGGCCTCGGGCAGCTCGGCATGCCATTTTTCCACCAGCGCCTCAAGCGCCTCGGGGGTCGTGAGGTCGATCTTGTTGATGACCACCAGCGCGGGCAGGCCGCTGCGGCGGATGCGCTCCACGATCTCGGCCGAGCGGTCGCTCTGCTCCACGGTGTCGGTGACGTAGAGGATCACGTCGGCGTCGCTCACGGCGCCCGTGACGAACTTCATCATCGACTCCTGGAGTTTGTAGTTGGGCTTCAGAATCCCCGGCGTGTCGGAGTATACGATCTGGAAGTCGTCGCCCGAGACGATGCCCATGATTCGGTGGCGCGTGGTCTGCGCCTTGGAGGTGATGATCGAGAGACGCTCGCCCACCAGGGCGTTCATGAGCGTCGATTTGCCGACATTGGGGTTGCCGATGATGTTTACGAAACCGCTTTTGTGCATGCTGTGCAATTTTGTTTACAAAGGTAGGGATTTATTCGGTTTTTTCCTATTCGGAGCGGAGAATCGTGCGTCGTGCGCCCCGGGGGCCTGAAAACGCGGGAGGGAGGTTCCTTGCGGAAACCTCCCTCCCGTCGGTTGAGCTACCAGGATTCGAACCTGGAAATACAGAACCAAAATCTGTTGTGTTACCATTACACCATAGCTCAATCGTTCGCTCGTAAGCGTGACAAAGGTACATAAAAATTCGGAATATGCAACCGTGCGTCGAAAAAATGGCCGCCGCCGGCTGCGGAAGCGTCGCACGGAGTTTGCAGGGGCTGCGGCGTGCGTGCGCCGGCGAAGGCCGCACGCCGGAAACGGACAATCGAAAACAAGTTATGATTACGGCAATGATTGCGATCTTCGCGCTGGGCTATCTCTGCATCGCCCTCGAACACCGGCTGAAGATCGACAAGGCGGCCACGGCGCTCGTCATGTGCGGCGTGCTGTGGACGCTGTTCGCCCTGCGGGGCGGCGACGGGGGCCTGGGCGACGCGCTGGCCGGACATCTGGGCTCGACGTGCGAGATTCTCGTCTTTCTGATCGGGGCCATGGCGATCGTGGGGCTGATCGACGCCTGCGGAGGCTTCGCGGTCGTCACGCGCCGCATCGCCGTGCGCGGCAAGCGACGGCTCCTGTGGCTGCTGGCGCTCGTCGCCTTTTTCATGTCGGCCGTGCTGGACAACATGACCACCGCGATCGTCATGGTCACCCTGCTGCGTGCGCTCGTTCCCGACCGCGACGAACGGTGGCTCTGCGCCTCGGTGATCGTCATCGCGGCCAACAGCGGCGGCGCGTGGTCACCCATCGGCGATGTGACGACCATCATGCTCTGGATGAACGACAACGTGACGGCATGGCCCCTGATGCGGAGTCTGCTCCTGGCCTGCCGCGTCTCGTCGGTCAGACCCGGACTGCTGG
>VSOO01000144.1:0-516 GCA_009774895.1 Alistipes sp.
TCCTACCCCCGAGCGCCCGATTCCGCCGCACCCCGCCGCACGGCAGTCCCGAAACCGGCGCCCCGGAGCGTGCGGGCACCGGCTTCCGGGCGGCGAAAATCCGCCAACGTCTCCCGTTCCTCCGCGGGTCGCGGCCGAGAAACGAACACCCGCGCAAAACGTATCAAGGCACCGCCGGGGCGGGAAATCGGCCGTAAAAAACGACCGTTTGCCCCGAGGCGGTCCGAATGTCGGATTAAATCGCTATCTTTGCACGTTTTCCGGCACCTGCACCGGTGCGGTGCCGCTGACTTTTTTCCGACTATGATATCGCTGGACAATCTCACCGTGAGCTACGGGGGCTGGACCCTTTTCGACGACATATCGTTTCTCATCAACCCGCGCGACCGCATCGGTCTGGTGGGCAAGAACGGCGCGGGCAAAACCACGCTCCTGCGCCTGATCGTGGGCGAACAGCAGCCCACGTCGGGCGCCGTGACCGTGAACGGCGAATGCTCGATCGGCTACCTGCCCCAG
>VSOO01000144.1:526-3936 GCA_009774895.1 Alistipes sp.
CCCCAGCAGATGAAGGTCGCCGACACCACCACGCTGGTCGAGGAGACCGCCAAGGCTTTTCACGAGGTGCTGCTGCTGGAGGCCGAAATCGGCCGCCTGACGACCGAAATCGCCGAGCGCACCGACTACGAATCCCCCGCCTACGAGCAGCTGCTCCACCGCCTCAACGACGCACAGGACCAGTACCACATCCTCGGCGGCGAGACGCGCGACGCCGACATCGAGAAGACCCTGCTCGGCCTGGGCTTCCGCCGCGAGGACTTCGGGCGCGCCACGAGCGAGTTCTCGGGCGGCTGGCGCATGCGCATCGAGCTGGCCAAGCTCCTGCTGCGCCGGCCCTCGATCTTCCTGCTCGACGAGCCCACCAACCACCTCGACATCGAATCGATCCAGTGGCTCGAAGAGTACCTGCGCAACTACAGCGGCGCCGTGCTGCTCATCTCGCACGACCGCGCGTTCCTCGACAACGTGACCAACCGCACGGTGGAACTCTCGCTCGGCAAGGTCTACGACTACAAGGTCTCCTACTCGAAATACGTGGAGCTGCGGGCCGAGCGCCGCGCCCAGCAGCTGGCCGCCTACGAGAACCAGCAGCGCATGATCGGCAAGACGGAGGAGTTCATCGAGAAGTTCCGCTACAAACCCACGAAATCGAACCAGGTGCAGTCGCGCATCAAGCAGCTGGAGAAGATCGAGCGCATAGAGATCGAGGAGGAGGACCTGGCCGCGCTCAACATCAAGTTCCCGCCCGCACCGCGCTCGGGACAGATCGTGGCCGAGATTCGCGAGGCGGGCATGTCGTTCGGTGCGAAGCACGTCTTCGGCGGCGCCGACTTCGTGATCGGCAAGGGCGACAAGGTGGCTTTCGTAGGCCGCAACGGCGAGGGCAAGACCACGCTCGCCAAGATGATCGTGGGGCTGCTGCAACCCACCGAGGGCGACATCCGCATCGGCGCCAACGTAAACATAGGCTACTACGCCCAGAACCAGGAGGACCTGATGAACGGCGAGCTGACCGTGTACGACACGCTCGACCGCGTGGCCGTGGGCGACATCCGCACGCGGCTGCGCGACATTCTGGGCGCGTTCCTGTTCCGCGGCGAGGACATCGACAAGAAGGTGAAGGTGCTCTCGGGCGGCGAACGGTCGCGTCTGGCGCTGGCGTCGCTCATGCTCGAACCGCACAACCTGCTGGTGCTCGACGAGCCCACGAACCACATGGACATGCGCTCGAAGGACATCCTCAAGAGCGCCGTGATGAAGTACGACGGTACGGTGATCGTGGTGTCGCACGACCGCGAGTTCCTCGACGGCATGGTGCAGAAAGTCTACGAATTCCGCGACGGCGGCGTGCGCGAGTACCTGGGGGGCATCTACTACTTCCTCGAAAAGCGGCGGCTGGAGTCGTTGCAGGAGGTCGAGCGCAAGACGCCTGCGAAGGGGGTGCAGCAACCCGAAGCAGCGGCTCCCAAAGGCGGGGGAAAGCTCTCCTACGAACAGAAGAAGGAGCAGGAGAAGCTGGTGCGCCGCATGCGCCGCACGGTGGAGACGATCGAGGCCGAGCTGGCCGGGATCGAGGCGCAGCTCGCCGCCTGCGATGCGAAATTCGCCGCGGCGACGACCTACGACGAGGCGGAATACAAGGCATACAACGAACTGAAGGCGCAGTACGACCGTCGCATGCACGACTGGGAGAAAGCCTCCTACGAACTGGAGATCGTAGAGGAGGGATGACCTCGAAACCCTTGCGGGACCCAAGACCCGGCCATTCGACCCGGCAGGCCGTCCGGCACGGGATGACGCGAAATCGACAGAAATGAAAAAAACACTGCTTCTCGCCATTTTGGCATCGTGTGTCGTGGGCTGCATGCGGCAACGGACCCCGGCCGCTCCCGTCTCCGACGAGGAGCCGGCCCTCACCGCGGCAGTCGCTCCCGAAGCGGCCGGCGCCGTCGATTCGTTGCACTTCGAGTGCGACTGCGCCGAATACACCTGCTACTTCGCCGCCGGATCGCTGAACCGCGCGGCGCTGGAGACCGTGCGGCGGATCGTTTTCGACTCGCCCGTATGCAACGTCCGCCTCGACACCTGCACCACGCGCGAGCGGGCCGAACGGCTGCTCGCCCGGACCCGCGACAGCCTCGTGACCCTCGCGTGGCCCGACGGAGCCCCCTGGCCGGAGGTGCGCGCGCTTTTCGAAGCCTGGGCCGGCCGGCAGCTCGAACGCGACCGCATCGTCTACCTGGCGCACTCCGATCCGGACTACCTCCTCCGCTGCCCCGAGACCGATTCGATGCTGGCGCGCTGTGCCGCGATCATCCGCAGCGGCGACGGCTACGTCGGACAGGTGCGCAGTCTGTGGCGCGAGTCGAGGTATGCCGGCCCCGGCGGCAGCGAGACGGAACCGACGGGAGCCGACAGCCTCCGCCACGCCCGCCGCATGCTGCTGCAACTGCTGAGCAACCACATCAACGAGAAGATTCACCAGCGGCTGGGCGACAACGGTACGGTCGATTTCTGCCGCAACGAAAAAGATTTCCTCCGGCTGTTCGACAGCGTGCGCGTCGAGAGCTGGGAACCCTGAAAAAGACAAGACAAGATTATGGACAACAATCTCATTTTCGGCATCCGCCCGGTGGCCGAAGCCATCGAGGCGGGGCGCAGGATCGAGAAACTCTACATCCGCAAGGGTGCCGAGGGGCAGCTCATGACCGAGCTGCGCGACCTCTGTTTCCGCCACCGCATCCGCGTGCAGGAGGTGCCCGTCGAGAAACTCAACCGCCTCACGCGCGGCAACCACCAGGGCGTGGTAGCACAGACGGCCGCCATCGAATACGTCGAGCCGGCCGACATTCTGGAACGCGTGCCGGAGGACGAAACGCCGCTCATCGTGGTGTTCGACGGCGTTACGGACGTGCGGAACTTCGGGGCCATCGCCCGCTCGGCCGAGTGCGCCGGGGCGCACGGACTGATCGCGCCGCTCAAGAACTCGGCACCGGTCAATGCCGAGGCGATCCGCTCGTCGGCCGGCGCGCTGGCGACGATCCCCGTCGCGCGTGTGGGTTCGATCCGCAACACGCTCAAGCAGTTGCAGCAGGAGGGATTCCAGGTGGTAGCCGCCACGGAGAAGAGCCGCAAGCTGCTCTACGACGCCGACTTCCGCAAACCCACCGTGCTGGTGATGGGTGCCGAGGACACGGGCATCTCGAAAGAGGTGCTGAAACTCTGCGACGAGCAGCTGGCGATTCCTCTGATCGTACAGATCGTGTCGCTCAACGTGTCGGCCGCGGCGGCCGTCATGCTGTGCGAGCGCGTGCTGCAGCGCATCGGCTGTACTGCGGCGGAGTAATAAACGGGCACACGGACAAGCCCCGGTCCGGACCTCCTTTCAGGAGCATCCGGACCGGGGC
>VSOO01000145.1 GCA_009774895.1 Alistipes sp.
CTGGAGCGCCGCTATCCGGCGTTCGGCAACCTCGTGCCGCGCGACGTGGCGTCGCGTGCCGCCAAGGAGCGCTGCGACGCGGGCTTCGGCGTGAACGAGACGGGTTTGGCCGTATTCCTCGACTTCAAGACCGCCATCGAGCGTCTGGGCAAGGAGGTCATCAAGCAGCGCTACGGCAACCTGTTCGACATGTACGAGGAGATCACCGACGTGAACCCCTACGAGCAGCCGATGCAGATCTTCCCCGCCGTACACTACACGATGGGCGGTATCTGGGTGGACTACAACCTGATGACCACCGTTCCGGGTCTGTACGCGATCGGCGAGGCCAACTTCTCCGACCACGGTGCCAACCGTCTGGGTGCTTCGGCCCTCATGCAGGGTCTGGCCGACGGTTACTTCGTGCTGCCTTACACCATCGGCGACTACCTCTCGCATAAGATCCAGGCCAAGAAGGTCGATACGAACACTCCGGCGTTCGCCGAGGCCGAGAAGGGCGTGAAGGAGAAGATTCAGAAGCTCCTCTCGATCCAGGGCAAGCAGTCGGTGGACGACATCCACAAGAAGCTGGGTCACATCATGTGGGAGAACGTGGGCATGGCCCGCACGAAGGAGTCGCTCGAAAAGGCGATCGCCGAGATCCGTGCGCTGCGTGCGGAGTTCTGGAAGGACGTCAAGGTCGTGGGCAAGGCCGACGATTTCAACGTCGAGCTGGAGAAGGCGATCCGTCTGGCCGACTACCTGGAGCTGGGCGAGCTGATGGCGCTCGACGCCCTGAACCGCGAGGAGTCGTGCGGCGGCCACTTCCGCTCGGAGCATCAGACCGAGGAGGGTGAGGCGAAGCGCGACGACGAGCGCTTCGTATACGCCGCCGTGTGGGAGTACAAGGGCTTCGACCAGCAGCCCGAGCTGACGCGCGAGCCGCTCAACTTCGAGTTCGTACACCCCGCACAGCGCAACTACAAGGACTAAGGAGTTTTGACGTTGAACTTTAATAACGATTTGCAACCATGAATTTTACATTAAAGATATGGCGTCAAAAGGACGCCAAGTCCAAGGGAGCTTTCGAGACGTACAAGGTCGAGAACATCTCGCCCGACACGTCGTTCCTCGAAATGCTCGATATTCTGAACAACGACCTGGTGCACGAGGGTAAGGAGCCCGTGGCGTTCGATCACGACTGCCGCGAGGGTATCTGCGGCATGTGCTCGCTTCACATCAACGGCATGGCCCACGGTCCCGGTCAGGGCGCTACGACCTGTCAGATCTACATGCGCAAGTTCCGTGACGGCGAGACGATCACCATCGAGCCGTGGCGTTCGGCCGCGTTCCCCGTCATCAAGGACCTCGTGGTGAACCGCGGTGCCTACGACCAGATTCTTCAGGCCGGCGGCTTCGTGTCGGTACGAACCAACTCGGTGCCCGACGCCAATGCCATTCCCATCCCGAAGGCCGATGCCGACGAGTCGATGGATGCTGCGGCCTGCATCGGCTGCGGTGCGTGCGCCGCGACCTGCAAGAACGGTTCGGCGATGCTGTTCGTCGCCGCGCGCGTGTCGTCGCTCGCCAAGCTGCCGCAGGGCCGCGTGGAGGGTGCCCGCCGCGCCAAGGCGATGGTGGCCAAGATGGACGAGCTCGGTTTCGGCAACTGCACCAACACGGGTGCCTGCCAGTCGCAGTGCCCGAAGTCGGTTTCGATCGCGCACATCGCGCGCCTGAACCGCGAGTTCCTCTCGGCGAAGTTCGAAGACTAAGGGATGCTCTACGGAACATAAGGAAAACGGATCCGCCGTCGGCGGATCCGTTTTTTTTGCGGCGTGCGCAGGGCGAGGAAGGAAAAAACGCGGCTGTTTCACTATGCCGGGCGCGAGTATTCGACATGGTTGTCCGCGCCGGACAGACTGACGCCGTAGCGGGACAGTTTGCGTGCTGCCTGTGCGGCGTCCTGCCAATCAGGGTGCTGGCGCCACGATGGATCGGGCAGGCTTGTTTCTTTGAGTGCTGGCGGCCATGGGAATCGGACCATCTTGGGATTCGAACCTGTCCGACCGTATTAATGCGTGAAGTAGGTGCAGTTCAGACGGTTCCATCGGGTCTGGAGGCGCATGCCGAGGCGGTCGATGCGGCGCCACACGGGGCTGAGCAGGTGGTCGATGGCCACACATGCCGCTACGATGCCCAGGGTCATCAGGAGCACGGCACCGAGCAGCAGGCTGCGGTGGGGGATGGGACAGATGAAACGCTGCACGAACGGTTCGATGACGTGGAGCACGACAAACGGTGCCCCGTGGATCAGGTAAATGGCAAGCGACGAGCGGGCGATGCGGTTGATGCGCGGCGAATGGAAGCGCAGGCCACCGATCCATACGAAAAAGAGCAGGGCATTGACGAGGAGTCCGAAGCTGCAATAAGAGAACCATACCCGACTGTAAAGCGCGTCTGCGGTGCGCGAAGTCCCAAAGGTGAAGAGCAGCACCAGTCCGATATTGAGCCCGCACCAGCAGCGTCCGCACGTCCGATGGAGGGGTTGCCAGCGGCTGCGGTAGCGGCACAGGGTGTCGCCCGCAGCGTAAAGAAAGAGAAAGGTGACGAGGTTTTTTCCGCCCGCGAGCGACGGATCGAAGCCTGCGGATCCGAGGTAGTGGCTGATGAATGCCAGCACGCAGAGCAGGGCGAGGCGCTGTTTCGTGTTGCTATGGCTGAGAAACAGGTTGATTACCGGCGAGATTAGATAGAGGCACAGATAGGTGCGCATGAACCAGAATGGAGTGGCCGAAACAAATAGTCCGGCGACGACCGCATCGTGAAAAATTTCCCCCCCCCTCGGCGAATGTGATCTGGCAGAGAGACAGAGGTACATGGATGACGAACATCGTGCCGAGCAGGCGGACGAGCCCTCGGACGGAAGGTTTGATGCCGAAGTATCCGCTGAGGAGCACGAAAAGCGGCACGCCGATGTGGAGCGGCAGCCAGAGGGCGCGGTAGAGCGGGTCGCCCGTTGCGGGGAAGACGACGTTGAGCAGGATGTGGTAGTATACGATGAATAGCTGGGCCAGAATGCAGAGCAGTTCGAACGGACTCTCGCGCGACGGAAGTTACTGTGTTATGATCGGGGATGCGTGTAAAACGGATAAGTTCCGACCGGAATCGGAACTTATCGCTGCGGGTGGGCCCAGAGGGGCATGATCCCACGACCTTCGGATTATGAGTCCGCTGCTCTGACCAACTGAGCTATGGGCCCCTGGCTCTCCCTCCTCGGGCGGAGGGCGTAGCGCGTTTTTCGGAATCTGCGGACGGAGCGCAGGCCTTAGTGAGACCCGGGCGTACCGCCGTGCGGTTTTTCCGGGTGCAAAAATAGACATTTGCGCGCAAAATCCCAAAGATTATGGGAAAAAGATGGTTTATTGACGGCGAAAGGTTGGAAGTTGCGGAAAAATGGTTATCTTTGCGACGCTATTATTAATTAACAACAACACAGACAAACGAAATGAAAAAAGGAATTCACCCCGAGGAGTATCGTTTGGTGGCGTTCAAGGACATGTCGAACGACCACGTGTTTTTGTGTCGGTCCGCCGTTTCGACAAAAGAGACCATCGAAGTGAACGGCGAAACCTATCCCGTGTATAAGATGGAAATTTCCAACACGTCGCACCCGTTCTATACGGGCAAGATGAAGTTGGTAGACACCGCCGGTCGCGTCGATAAGTTTATGAGCCGCTACGCAAAACGCTACGATAAGAAAGCCGCCAAGTAATTGCTGCGGCCCTCATTCGAACAACGGGATTCGTCATTGCGACGGATCCCGTTTTCGTTGCGGGGTGCCGTGTGGGAGGCGTCGGGGCGGTTCCGTTTCGATCCGGTGGGAGTGTGCGCAGGTGCGGTGCGAGGGCGGAGTAAGGGCGGAGTAAG
>VSOO01000146.1 GCA_009774895.1 Alistipes sp.
TCGTCGGGGTGGTAGATGCCCGCGAGGGGCAGGGTGCGGCGGCGGAAGTTGGCGAGGGGCAGCAGCGGCGTGAAGTCGCCGCGCCGCAGGGCGTAGAGCGTGATGTCGGCATCGGCGAGCGTGCGCACGCCGAGCGAGCGTGCGAGCGAACGCCCCGCAACCAGGTAGTCGAGGTCGCCCCGGCGGGTGAGGAACTCTCCCGCGCAGACTGTGGAGGCGAGGGGCGACAGCAGTGCGGCGCACGAGTCGTCGATGCCCCGCACCGTGACTACGCACTGGCGGCCGTCGCGGTCGGCGAGGGCGCTCTGTTCGAGTACGAAGCCCAGGGTTTCGATGCCCGGGATCCGTGCGAGGGCGGCCGTGTCGAGCCCGCAGGGCCGGAACGCGGCGCCCGCGGCGGGGGTGACCGTGAGATCGGGGTCGGTGGTTTCGCCCATCGACCGCACGAGGCCCTCGAAGCCGTTGAATACGGAGAGCAGGACGATCATCGCGGCGACGGGCATGGCGACCGCGACCGCGCTCAGGACCGAGATCAGGTGGATCACCGAGCGCGATGCGGACGAGAAGAGGTAGCGGCGGGCGACGTAGCGGGCGAACATCTTTCTGCGCGGCGGTGCGGCCTGCGCGGCGGCGCGGGCTCCGGAGGGCCCGGCCGCGGCGGCAGGCGCGCGGGTCAGTCGTTGCGGAGCGCCTGCTCGATGTGCTCGATGTATTCGAGCGAGTCGTCGAGGAAGAACTGGAGCTCGGGGATGCTCTTGATCTGGTTGCGGATGCGGCGGCCCAGCTCGCGGCGGACGAACCAGTTGTTGCGGTCGAGCGACGCGAGCGTCTCGGGAGCCTTCGAGAAGGGGAAGATGCTGACATAGATCTTCGCGTAGTTGAAGTCGGGCGATACGTGCACGGCCGTGACCGTGGCGAGCGTGCCGCACAGCAGCTCGCGGCCCTCCTTCTGGAAGATTTCGGCCACGTCCTTCTGTATCTGTTTGGCGATTTTCTGTTGGCGGGTAGTTTCCATATTTCTTATCAGTTTAAGCGGTAATTGAACGTCTCTTTCGCCCGGTCGCGCTTCGTACGCTTCACGTTCCACTCGGCGAAGCCGTCGCGGTTGAAGCGGTACGACACGCCCACGCTGAACGTGAGGTTATCGACGGGCGAGCGGCGCGGGGTGTAGTAGAACGGATTCTCGGGGCCGTCGAAGGTGTTGTCGGCGTACTTGTTGCGGTTGCGCACGATGTCCGAGAAACCGAAGTAGTAGCGGACGCGCGCCTGGACCTCGAAGCGGCCCGCGAGCACCGCGAAGCCGCCGCCGCCCGCAAGGCCGTAGCCCCAGCGGTTGTCGCGCGTGACGCGGAACGCGTACTTGCCCGAAGTGCCGGTGAGCTCGTTCTCGTAGGTCGAGCCGAAGTGGTAGGAGAAGGTGGCCATCGCTTCGAGGAAGATGCGCACGCGGTGGCGGATGTAGAAGTGCGGCGCCCACACCACGGGCAGCACGAGCGAGTTGTAGCGGCGCGTGTAGTAGCGGTAGTCCTTCTTGTCCTCGATGGTCGAGGCGTAGGGTGCGTAGGAGAAGCCCTGCTGGAGGTATTCGAGGTCGAGGCCGAAGCCGCCCACGAAACGCTGGGGGCCGTAGTAGCGCCAGGTGAGGCCCGCATTGCAGCGGTTCCACACGGGGCGGGTCTCCTCGGCCGGCTTGAGCCGGACGGTGGACATGCCGTAGCCGCCCGTGACGCCGAACGTATGCTGCGCCGAGGCTTCGGCGGCGCAGAGCAGCAGCGCGGCCGCGATCAGGATGCGATGGAGGTGCGTCATAAGCCTGTGGTTTGTCTGAAACTGTTGGTGTTGAACGTGCCGCCGCCCCCGAGGCCCAGGCCCGAACCCGCATCGGCGGCGCTGCGCTGCCGGGGTCCCTCTTTGCGGCGCTTCTCTTCCTCGCGGCGCAGGCGCTGGAGTTCGCGGTCTTCGAGCATGCGCGACAGCGACTCCATCGTCACCGGGGCGAAGAGCTTGTTCATGTCGATCGTGATTTCGAACTCCCAGTTGGTGCGGGCGACGAAGGTGTCCTGTCCGTCGGCGTTGGCGTAGAGTTCGGCACGTTCGGGCTGGCGGCGCTCGACGACGTTGCCCGTGTCCCAGCGTCCGTTGCCGTTGAGGTCCTCGATGACGCGGAACTTCATGTCGCCGGCCGGGATGTAGTTGAACTGCACCGTGCCGCCCGTGACGTCGCGGCGCTCCTGCTGCAACTTGCCGTTGCCGTCGAGCAGCTGGATGATGTACTTCGTGCCGTCGTTGCGCGACAGGACCTCGATTTTCGCCACGGCGAACTGTTCGGGATCGTAGACCGTGTACTTGTTCGCGATCGAGTCGTTCGAGAGGCCCGCGATGTCGGTAATGGCGCCCGCAGGGATGTTCAGCCGGTACTCCGCGCCCGGCTGCCAGTCCGACTCGATGCGCCACAGCCGCAGCGAGGAGGTGTCGCGCCGGAGGCGCACCGCTGCGGGCTCCTCGGAGCCGTCGTCGAGTATGCGGACAAGGTGCACGGACGCCGAGTCGAGGCGCCGCAGGGGGTAGTCGAATTCGGCCGTGAGGTGCGTCTCGGGATTGACGCTGCTCTGGGGCGAGATTTTGATGCCGAAGGGGTTGGGCTCGGCGGGCGGCGTGTATTCCTCGCCCGCGGATTCGGCCCTGCGGCGTTCGCGCTCCTGCTTCTCGCGCTCCCTGGCCTGCTCCTTGGTTTCGACCTCGCGCCAGGCGAGCTTCAGGGGTTCGGTGACGGGTTGCAGCGTGTTGAGGCTGTCGTGTCTGAGGTAGGTGACGGTGCCGCGGATCGTGTCCGGCAACTCCTCGGACGGAAGGTCGAACCACAGGGCGAGGGTGTCGCGGCCCCGGGTCTGGGGCTCGACGATCACCCGTTCGGCCGGAATGCTGTCGAAGCGCAGCTCCTCGATGCGCGGGTGCGCCGCATTGAAGTAGAGCATGGCCCGGTGGCGGCTCGGACGCTCGCTCTGCGAGAGCATCTGGCGGCGGAACGCCACGTCGGTGAACATGCGCAGGTAGAGCTGCGGCTCGGCCGTGGCGTAGCCCCGCACGGAGTCGTGCCAGATGGCGAAGTCGGGCAGCTCGGCCGGGTTGCGGGCTTCGTCGAGGAAGCCCACGCGGTCCACGGAGGGGTCGTAGAGCTGGTTGCCGTTCGTGTCCTCGAAGGCGTAGATGCGGTAGGGCACGGGCTTCAGGTTCTGGGCGATGAAGATGCCGTTGTTCTCGGCGCGCGCGATGACGGACGGACGGTGGAGGTAGAGCGTGGAGTCGTACTCGGGCGTGACGGCCGTGGAGTCGGCGGGGAAGAACCACAGGAAGCTCCGCGGCACCGAGTCGGCCTCGTAGGCGTCGGCCGTATAGCCCGAGCAGATCATCGAGTCGATCTCGCCGCCCGTGGAGAAGACGTAGCGCATGGAGTAGAGCGGGTTGCCCTCGTTGTTGTCGCGGATGGCCGAGCCGAAGTCGAGTGCGTAGGTGGTATTGGGGGCCAGCGTGTCGCGCAGCTGCACCACGACGCCGCGGCCGCGCACCGTAAGTTGCGGTTTCCTGCGCATGGCGGGGGAGGTGAAGAACTCTTTCTGCTGATCCTTGAGCTGCACGAACTCGTCGAACTCGATGTAGATCTTCGAGCGGTCGGGCATGTGCGTGGTGAAGTTGTCGGGCGTCATGGCCACGATCACCGGGGGCAGCGTATCCTTGGGGCCTCCGGTGGGGCGCATCACGCTGGCGCACCGGACCAGGAAGGCCGGGAGGAAGAGCAGCGCGACGGCGCCGCAGAGCAGTCGGGTGAGGTGGTTCTTACTCATGGTATGCGGCGGTATTTCGGGCCGGGGCGCTCCCGGCGCTCCCC
>VSOO01000147.1 GCA_009774895.1 Alistipes sp.
GCTTCGGGATGGAGCCGGAAGAATCCTGCCCGAAGCGAGCGCTCGTGCGTGCGGGGCGGACGTCCGCCCCGGCGCAGTGCGTCAGCCGACGATGCGGTTGGTCTCCGTGTCGGGGAAGACGATCCACGGCCGGAACGTCTTGGCCTGCTCGAAGTCCATGAGGGCATAGGAGGCGATGATCACCACGTCGCCCACCTGCACCTTGCGCGCCGCAGCGCCGTTCAGGCAGATGCAGCCGCTGCCGCGCTCGCCGCGGATGATGTAGGTCTCGAAACGCTCGCCGTTGTTGATGTCCAGGATCTGCACCTTCTCTCCTTCGATCATGTTCGCGGCCTCCATCAGCGCCTCGTCGATGGTGATGCTGCCCACATAGTTCAGGTTGGCCTGCGTGACGGTCACGCGGTGGATTTTGGACTTGATTACTTCGATCTGGAAATTCATTATCGTATGCGGATGTTGTCGATTAAACGGATGGGGCCCGCCTGCACGGCGATGCAGCCCTGAATGCGGTCGCATGCGTCCCATGCGGCAACCTCCTGCATGGTCAGCGCATCGACCGCATGGAAATAGATGACTTTCAGCAGCGGCTCGCGCTCCACCTCGGCCGTGACCCACGCCGTAAGTTCGGCCGGCGTCATCGTACGCGAACGCTCGACACCCTCGCGCAGCGAGGCGTAGATGTGCGGCGCGGCGGCGCGGTGCGCGGGGTCGAGCAGCAGGTTGCGCGACGAGAGAGCCAGGCCGTCCTCGCCGCGGACGATGGGACACTCGACGATTTCGAGCGACAGCCCCAGCTGACGCACCATCGCCTTGATGACGGCGATCTGCTGGAAATCCTTCTCGCCGAAGTAGGCGCGGGCCGGACGCACGATGTCGAACAGGCGGCTGACCACCTGCGCCACGCCGTTGAAGTGGCCCGGACGCGTGGCGCCCTCCATCACCTTGTCCACCGCACCGAAGTCGAACTGCCGCGCATCGGGCTCGGGATAGATCTCCTCCACCGACGGCATCAGCACGTAGTCGGCACCGGCCTCCTCCAGCAGCCGGGCGTCGGCCTCGGGAGTGCGGGGATAGCGCACCAGGTCGTTCTTGTCGTTGAATTGCGTGGGGTTCACGAAGACGCTCACCACGACCGTGGCGTTCTCCGTGCGGGCCCGCTCCACCAGCGAGCGGTGTCCTGCGTGCAGGGCGCCCATCGTCGGCACGAACCCGATGCCCGTCGGATCGCACCCGTCGAGTGCGCTCCGCAGCTCTTTGACCGTATGGAATACTTTGATTGTTTTCAGCTTTCGAAACAGCGGGGCAAATTTAGAAATTAGTATAGACAAAACGAAAGATTTTCTGATAAAAAAAGTCATCGCGGGTCCGCCGCCGCGCGGAAAAGGTCGTCCGCAATGCGTTGCGGCGCGCACGCAGTGCGGGGAACGGTCGCCGGAAGGGGTCGCCGGGAGGCGAAACGGTCCTCCGGCCCGATGCGGAAAGACCGCCGGCAGGACGAGGAGGAAGCGGCACGGACGCCGGCACGGCGCGGAAAAACCGCCGGCAAGAGACCTCGGATGCGGAACGGTCCTCCGGCCCGATGCGGAGCATGCGGAACGACCGCGGGAGGCCGCACCGACGCCGCGACGCACCGACACCGTAACGCCGCAACGCGTGTAATAAAGCCTCGGCCGCCGTTCGGGCAGCGGATTTGCAGGAGTGCGGCCGGCGCGCGGCGCGATTCTGCGACCGTGCGTACGACGATTCGGGACATTTTCGTTATCTTTGGGGCCTAAAACCCGAATCTCATGGAAAAACTGGTAACTTTTGCAACTATGGCATTGGCAACTACGACGCTCGTCGGATGCGACGGGCGACAGCAGGCGGAGACCCCGTGGATCGTCGATCGCTTCGACGACGTGAAGGTCATCCGCTACGAAGTGCCGGGCTTCGATTCGCTCTCGCTGCGCGAAAAGGAGCTGGTATACTATCTGGCCGAGGCGGCCAAGAGCGGTCGCGACATCCTCTTCGACCAGAACTTCCGCCTCAACCTGCCCATTCGGCGCACGCTCGAAACCGTGTATGAGCACTACCGCGGCGACCGCACCGACGCGCAGTGGCTCGCACTCGAAAAGTACCTCAAGAAGGTGTGGTTCGCCAACGGCATCCACCACCACTATTCGAACGACAAGTTCGTGCCCGAGTTCAGCGAGGAGTACCTGCGTGCGGCCATCGCCGCGATTCCCGCGGAGCGCTTCGGCGAACTGGCCGAGATGCGCGACGAGGTGTGCGCCGCCATCTTCGATCCGCAGCTCTACCCCTCGCGCCTGAACCAGAAAGCGGGCGACGACCTGCTGCTGACCTCGGCGGGCAACTACTACCGGGGCGTGACCCAGGCCGAGGCCGAGCGGTTCTATGCCGACATGGCCGCCGCCGACGCGGGCAATCCCGAGCCGGTGTCCTACGGTCTGAACTCGCAGCTGGTCAAGGACCCCGAAACGGGCCTCCTGCACGAGCGCACGTGGAAAGTCGGCGGCATGTACTCGCCCGCCATCGAACGCATCGTCTACTGGCTCGACAAGGCCGCCGCGGTGGCCGAGGAGCCGCAGCGCACGACCATCGCCACGCTCGCCGACTACTACCGCACGGGCGACCTGAAGCTCTTCGACCGCTACAACATCCTGTGGGTGAAAGACACGGTGTCGAACGTCGATTTCGTGAACGGCTTCATCGAGGACTACGGCGATCCCCTGGGCCGCAAGGCCTCGTGGGAGGGCAACGTCAATTTCATGGACCGCGAGGCGTGCCACCGCACGGAGGTGATCTCGAAAAACGCCCAGTGGTTCGAGGACCATTCGCCCGTGGATCCGGCCTACAAGAAGAAGCAGGTGCGCGGCGTGTCGGCCAAGGTCATCACGGTGGCCATGCTCGGCGGCGACTGCTACCCCGCGACCCCCATCGGCATCAACCTGCCCAACGCCGACTGGATCCGCAAGGAGTACGGCTCGAAGTCGGTGACCATCGACAACATCACCTATGCCTACAAGCGTGCGGCCCAGGGCGACGGCTCGCTCGAAGAGTTCGTGCTCCGCGCCGAGGACCGCGACCGCATGGTCCGCTTCGGCAAACTGGGCGACGACCTGCACACCGACCTGCACGAGTGTCTCGGACACGGCTCGGGCCAGCTGGCGCCGGGCGTGAAGGGCGGCGAGCTGCGCAGCTACGGCTCGACGCTGGAGGAGGCGCGCGCCGACCTCTTCGCGCTCTACTACCTGGGCGACCCGAAACTGGTGGAGCTGGGTCTGGTGCCGTCGTTCGACGTGGCCAAGGCGCAGTACGCCAGCTACGTGATGAACGGCCTGATGACGCAGCTCTCACGCATCGAGCCGGGCAAGAACATCGAGGAGGCCCACATGCGCAACCGCAAGATGATCGCCGAATGGTGCTATGAGCAGGGACGCGACGAGCGCGTGATCGAGCGCATCGTGGAGAACGGCAAGACCTACTTCGTGGTGAACGACTTCGAGAAGCTGCGCGAGCTCTTCGGGCGGATGCTCTGCGAGATGCAGCGCATCAAATCGGAGGGCGACTACGACGCGGGCGCCGCAATGGTCGAGCGCTACGCCGTGCAGGTGGAGCCCGAACTCCACCGCGAGGTGCTCGAACGCTACGCCGCACTCGACATCGCGCCCTACGGCGGCTTCGTGAATCCCGAATACGAACTCGTGGAGCAGGACGGCCGCGTGGTCGATGTGAAGATCGTCTATCCGAACGACTACGCAGGACAGATGCTGCACTACTCGAAAGATTACTCGTTCCTTCCCAACCGCAACTGAGCGCACTGAAGCACCCTGTCTTACGACGGAGCCTTCCCCCGACGGAAAGGCTCCGTTTTTCAT
>VSOO01000148.1 GCA_009774895.1 Alistipes sp.
CCCTTGCTGCCGACGAACGTCAACTAGTGGCCGACGAAAAAGTAAGACTGATAATCAAAATTATTGTTCGCGGAGAGCTCCGGGAAATCGGCGGGATAGTTAGCCTTTACGGAGAAATCGGCCGTAATCACGGTCTCGTCGCCCGACGCGGGCTTGGCCTGCGTCATCGCCACGGTCTTGGTATCCACGGCAGCGCCGTCCTTCATCAGGCGCACGGTCAGCGTACCCTTGACCGCAGCTCCGGTCGTATTCTCGGCAGCCACCACCGTGATGCGGTTCTCGGCTACGCTCACCGTGAAGTGTGCGTTGTCCGAAGCGGCCTCCAGCTTGCAGCCTTCGGCATTGACCGTCGAAACGTTCACCTCCTTCGTGGCACCCGCAGCCTCGAACGTCAGCGCGTCGGGCGTCACGGCAGAAATGGCCGGAGCCGAGCTCAGGAACGCATTCACGTCGGCCACGGTCTGGGGGCAGATCTGCGCATTGTTCTTATACACGGTAGCATAGCCCGTCACGTCGCCCGTGGCGTCAGCCACGTACTGCGTGCCGACCAGGCCCGGCATGTTGGCCTGCACGAAGACGGTCAGGTCGCTGCCGCCGGCAGTGAAAGTGTGCGTGCCGTATTTCTCGGCCTCGCACCATACGGCCGCCGTGGCCGGAGCCTTGGCGCCCTTGACCGTCACGGCCATGCCCTGGAACGAAGCCAGGTCCGAAGCGGCAACCGTCACCGGAACGACGGCCTGCGTGCCGATCTTCTCGATCACGCACCACTCGTCGCCCTGGCTGCCGGTAACCTCGTACAGTCCCTGATAGTTCACGATGCGGGCCTTGCCGGCCTTGAGCGTCACTTTCACCTTGTCGCCCTTGGCGAATGCGAACTCCGCATCGTTGGGGTTGGTGTACTTGCCGCTGCCGTAGAGCGTGATGCCGTTGCCGGCGGTCGTAGCGCCCGGCGTCATCACCTGCAAGTTGTTGTTGTTCACGTTACCGCCCTGCTTGTCGGTCACGACCACAGCCTCGAACGTACGGTCCGCGGACGCATCGAGCACCGTCTGCTCCGCGGTCATCTTGGCGATGATCTCGGGAATGGTGATGGCCACGACGTCGCCGCTGCCGCCACCGCCGAAATTCACGGTCTGACCGCCGGGGCCCGTCTCCAGCTTCATGTCGTCCAGACGGTAAACCGAGCTCGTCTCGGCCAGGAAGCGGATGTAGAGCTTATCCACGGCCTCGGCCAGCGTGAAGTCGGACGTAGCGCTCACCCAGTAGGGCGTAGCCTCGCCGCCGGATACCGTATACTCGATGTCGGTCCAGGCCTCGCCGTCCTTGCTCAGCGACACCTTGAATTTCGAGGGGTCGAACGTGTTGTCGTACTCGCCGGTGGTCTCGTTCTTTTTCGAGTACGAGCCGATGAAAGTCAGCTTGAGCGCCGTCTGACCGGCTGCGAGCGCGATGCCGTTGGCCGTGAACGAGGTGGGAGCCGTGCCGAAGAAGATCTCGTTGTGGCCCGAGCCCTGGTTCTGAAGACCCGAAGCACGCACCGTCGTCTTCTCGGTGCCGGTGTAGGTCACCTCGGCGGCACCCATGCCCTCCTTGGTCCAACCCGTATAGTCGGCGATGAGCACGCTGCCGGACAGCGCCTCCGTGCCGCAGGTCTCCGACCAGATCAGCTCGCCCACCGGAGCCACGCCGCCGGGGGTCTGCTCGACTTTCACGGTCTTGGTATCGACCTCCTTGAGCACGCCCATGATGCTGGCATACGAGGTCACTTTCAGCTCGACCGAATGCGCCGTCTGATCGGCACCTACCGTAACGGTGATGGTACGGTTGCCGCTACCCTCGGTCTCGGGCGTCAGCGCCAGCCACTCCTGTCCCTCGGCACCCGTGATTTTCCACATGCCGTCGCACACGACCTCGAAGGTCTTCGCACCGCCCTTCTCGTCGAACTTCAGCTCCGTGGGAGAGACGTCCAGCGTCGGGACGAAGATGGGGTCGTCGTCGTTGTCCGAGCACCCCGGGAAAGCCAGGGCGGCAGACGCACATACGACTCCGCACAACCACCTGAAAAGATGTAGTTTTTTCATAATGATAATATTTTATAAAAAAGGTTTTCCGTTTGCAGCCCGCAGTCGCACCGCCAAATTTTCTTTCGGAGAGCGACTTGGGGAATGTAAAAGTAGGAATTATTTCGCAACTAACAAAATCCAGCGTCCTTCAGGCGGTACATTTTCCGGACACACACGGGCACACCGAACCGGAGAGTGCAAAAACCGTGCACACTCCGGTTGCGGAATCGTTCTTGTTTTCAACGGATTCTGTCGAGCGACCGCACGAGCAGCTCGTCGCGGAAAATAGCCCTTGCGGCCAGCCACGCAAAGAGCACGCCCACCAGCGGAAGCGCCGCCACGGGCTTCAGCCCCTGGAAGTCGGCGGCCCCGTGACCGAAGAAGAAGTAGGCGGCGAGCATCGTCTCGGCACCGGCGAGCAGCACCATCTCCACCACGCAGAGCCGCACCTGGAGCATCCGGCGGCGGAACAGGAAGATCGTGACGAGCGGCAGCGCGCACGCAGCCGCCAGCGCGATGCCCGTATAGACGGGTGCGCGCAGCACCGCAGCGCCGTCCGCCGAGCGGAGCGCGAAAGCATAGAGATCGTAGCGTTCGCCCCCCACGCCGAACCAGGCCAGCGGCACGAACAGCGTGACGGCAACGAGGGCCGCCACAACGAGCAGGTAGAGTGTCTGTATTCTCTGAATCATTGTTTTTCGATTTTTTTGTCGATCAGGTAATCGTTGCGGTTGCTCGCGCCGCGGTTGATCAGCTCGCCCAGGAATCCCGCCAGAAAGAGCTGCACGCCGAGCACGATGGCCAGAATGGCCAGGTAGAACAGCGGCTGGTCGGTCACGGGACGCAGCGGCACGTCATGGGCCTGTTTGTAGAGCTTGGCGCCGATGACCCACGCCGTGGTGGCGCCGCCGAGCAGGAACATGACCGTTCCGAGGCTGCCGAAGAAGTACATCGGCGAGCGTCCGAAATGGGACATGAACGACACGGTAATCAGGTCGAGGTAGCCCTTGATCATGCGTTCGAGGCCGAATTTCGAACGACCGTACTTGCGGGCACGGTGCTCGACCACCTTCTCGCCGATGCGCCGGAAGCCAGCACGCCGTGCCAGAATCGGGATGTAGCGATGCATCTCGCCGTAGACCTCGATCGACTTGACCACCTTGCGGCGGTAGGCCTTCAGTCCGCAGTTGAAGTCGTGGAGCCGGATGCCCGACACCGTGCGGGCCGTCCAGTTGAAGAACTTGCTCGGCCAGCGCTTGCCCACGGGGTCGTGGCGCCGTTTCTTCCAGCCCGACACCAGGTCGTAGCCCTCGTCGAGGATCATGCGACGCATGGCGGGAATCTCGTCGGGCGAGTCCTGGAGGTCGGCATCCATCGTGAAGACCACCTCGCCGCGCGCCTCGGCGAAACCGCAGTAGAGCGCCGCCGACTTGCCGTAGTTGCGTGCGAAGCCCACGGCCCGCACCGCCGGATACTGCGCCGCGAGCCGCTCGATGACCTCCCACGAACCGTCGTCCGAGCCGTCGTCCACCATCACGATCTCGTAGGTCAGCCCCTCGGCCCGGGCTACGCGGTCGATCCACGCCGTCAGTTCGGGCAGCGACTCCGCTTCGTCGTACACGGGCACGACGACCGAAACATCGGGTGCAGCCATCGCCTACTCGTTGTTCCGGGAGAAGACCTCGGGTTTGCGCGACGCGAACGCCGAAACGAACAGACCGAAGAACAACCCCTTGATCAGCGACCCGAAGATACCGCTCGCAATCACCCAGATCGGAG
>VSOO01000149.1:0-1803 GCA_009774895.1 Alistipes sp.
GTCCACGACCTCCTTGATGAGCACGTAGATGCCGTCGTCGGCCTGGGAGCCGTCGCCCAGCTTGCCGATGTACATGCCGGGGCGCAGGCGTATGTGCTCGCGGGGCGAGAGGGTGACGATGGCGTCGTCGTCGTATGCGGTTCTGTTGTTCAGTATGTCGGACATAGGGATTATTTTTTCGTGCGGATTTCATCGAGCGCCGCCGCCATCGCGTCGTGCACCTCGACCGCCAGGTCGCGCGGGTCGGCGGCGGCGATGCGTTCGCGCGTCACGGGAGGCAGCACCCGCAACGTAATGGTATTGCGCCAGCGGAAAAGTCTGCTGGGGCGGATGAGCGACGCCGTGCCGTCGAGCACCACGGGCAGGATCTCGGCCCCCGCCTCGCGGGCCAGGGTGAAAGCCCCCGCCTTGAAGCGGTGGACGGTGCCGTCCTTCGAACGCGTGCCCTCGGGAAAAATCGCCACCGAGGCGCCGCGCCCGAGCCACAGACGGCCCTCGTCGAGCAGCTGCTCCATCGCCTCGGCGGCGCGGCCGCGGTCGATGCAGATGTCGCCGTGGATCTTCAGGAACTGACCGAAGAACGGGATGCGGAACACCTCGCGCTTGGATACCCAGCGGAAATTGAGCGGCAGGAAGTAGAGGGCCGGAATGTCGATCATCGCCCGGTGGTTGATGACGATGACGTAGGATTTGCGGCGGTCGATGTGCTCCATGCCGATCACCCGGTGGCGCCAGCAGGGAGGCACGAAGAAGAAGATGCGCACCAGCACGCGCGACAGCTCGTGGACAAGGCGGCGCGACTTCTGGAACGGCCAGGTGATGACCAGCATCACGGCCGAGAGCACGAGGAAAATCGTGCACAGCGCAATAAGAAAAACGTAGTAAAGAGAGCTTAACATCGTATCGGAAGCCATACGGCCCTAATGATTCATCCTGCAAAATTAGTTTTTTTTCTCCGATTTTCCGAATCCGCGGCGGTCGGAACCGAAAAAAACGGAAACGGGCGGGCATGCGCCGGCCACCGGCGCCCCGCTCCGGACGATGCGGCACGGTGCGCGGCCTCCGCGGAGCGGGCCGGGTGCGGCGCTCCCCTGCCCGCTGCCCCCGACCCGGCCGGCGGTGCCAGAAACGACACAGGCGTGCCCTGAAGCACGCCTGTGGGACTTATCGTTCGAGCACCACGCTCACGCGGTCCAACTTGCCGCCCAGCGGCGGCGCGAGTTTCGACACGGTGCAGCGCACCGACACGATCTGCGGAAACGCGGCGCGCACGGCGCCGATGATGTTCTCGGCCACCCGTTCGATCGTGCGCTGCGTGACGCGCATCTGCCCGCGCACGATTTCGTAGACCGTGAGGTAGTTCACCGCCTTTTCCACCGAGTCTTCGCGGGCCGTGTCGCCCAGTTCGGCCCGGATCTCCAGATCGACCGTGAAACGGTTGCCCACGCGCTGTTCGAGGTCGTAGCACCCGTGGTACGCACGGAACTCCATGCGTTCGAGAACGATGCGGTACTCCATGGCTACTCTGCGGTCACGAGGTAGTAGTTCTTCTTGCCGCGCTGCACGAGCAGGTATTTGCCCGCGATCAGGTCGGACTCCCCGACCGGACGCTGCGGGTCGGTCACCTTCTCCTTGTTGAGCGACACGCCTCCGCCCTGCACCAGCTTGCGGCACTCGCCCTTCGAGGGGAAGACCTCAAGCTGTCCGGCGAACAGCTCGACGAACGCCCCGCCCAGCTCGGCACGCGGCAGCGTGAAGCACGGCACGCCCTCGAAGACCTGGAGCAGCGTCTGCTCGTCGAGG
>VSOO01000149.1:1813-3808 GCA_009774895.1 Alistipes sp.
CGGTCGAACCGCCGAAGAGGATGGCCGAAGCCTCTACGGCCTTCTCGTACTCCCCGCGCGAGTGGATCATCACGGTGAGCTCCTCGGCCAGCCGTTTCTGTAGCAGGCGCAGGTGGGGCGCCGCATCGTGCTCGGCGACGAGCGCCTCGATCGTCCCGCGGTCCAGCAGCGTGAAGATGCGGATGTAGCGCTTGGCGTCGTCGTCGCTCACGTTGAGCCAGAACTGGTAGAATTTGTAGGGCGAGGTGTAGCGCGGGTCGAGCCACACGTTGCCGCTCTCGGTCTTGCCGAACTTCGTGCCGTCGGCCTTCGTGATGAGCGGGCAGGTGATGGCGTAGGCCTCGCCGCCGGCCTTGCGGCGGATGAGCTCCGTGCCGGTGGTGATGTTGCCCCACTGGTCGGCGCCGCCGAGCTGAAGACGGCAGTCGAGCGTCTCGTAGAGGTGGAGGAAGTCGTAGCCCTGCACCAGCTGGTAGGTGAATTCGGTGAACGACATGCCGTCACCCTCGCCATTGAAGCGTTTCTTGACCGAATCCTTGGCCATCATGTAGTTCACGGTGATGAGCTTGCCGATGTCGCGGATGAAGCCCAGGAAGGAGAACTCCTTCATCCAGTCGTAGTTGTTCACCAGCAGCGCGGCATTGGGGGCGGCGGACTCGAAGTCGAGGAGCTTCGCGAGCTGACGCCCGATCGCCTCCTGGTTGCGGCGGAGCGTCGGCTCGTCAAGCAGGTTGCGCTCCTGCGATTTGCCCGAGGGGTCGCCGATCATGCCCGTGGCACCGCCGATGAGGGCCACCGGACGGTGGCCGCACATCTGGAAATGCTTGAGGATCATGACACCCACCAGGTGTCCTATGTGCAGCGAGTCGGCCGTGGGGTCGATGCCCAGGTAGGCCGTCGTCATGCCTTTTTCGAGTTGTTCCTTCGCGCCGGGCATGATCGTGTGGATCATGCCGCGCCATTCGAGTTCTTCGATGAAGTTTTTCGTTGCCATATTGCAATTCTATGCTTTTATTATTCCTTACGTCGTTACTCCGCCTCCAGATCGAGCGCCCGCCGCAGGTCGGCGAGCAGCGGATTTCTGGCGGTCATGTGTTTCACCCGGTCCTCCAGCTTGATCGGCCGGGCGGCCCGGATCTCCTCGTTCACCGTGACCTCCAGGTCGAGGGGGCCCGCCGTGCCTGCCAGCTCGGCGATGCGCCGGAGCATCGCCGTCTTGTTGCGCAGCATCTCGTCGCGCAGTTCGGGCGTCGGCACGCTCACCGCAAGGACGTGGTCGCGGACCGTCATCTGCTCGAACGCCGGCACGAAGCGCGGACGACGCTCGCGCATGAGTTGCAGGATCTGCGGACGCGCCTGCTCCAGCTTGCGGCCGCACTGGGGGTCGGCCTGAGGCGCTTCGGCCTCGTCGGGCGTCTCGCCCGTCTCGGCCGCGGGATCCGCGCCTCCGGCATCCGAAAGCAGCTCGGCGAGCGTAGCCCCCGAAACGAGGGGTGCACGCCCCGCCGGCCGGGATGATGCGGCCGGCTGCGGATTGCTCCGGGCGGGAGTCTCGGGTGCGGGAACCGCGGCATCGGCCGCAGACTGCACCGATTGGAGAGAGACGCCCGAAACCAGCGACGTCCGTCCCCCATGCACCGGTGGGGCCGGCACCTCGCGGGCCGCGGCTTCGGGTTCCGGACCGTGCGACCCGCCGCCGGGCGCAGGTTCCCGATCTCCGATCGTCCCGGGCACCGGAACGGATGCAGGTTTTGTCGCCGGCGACGGCGGCATAGCGGCCGGACTTTCCGGCTGCGGCGCACTTCCGGCCGGCATATCCGCGGGGGAAATCGCGGGTTCCGCCATCGGCGTCGGCAGCGGTCCGCGGCCGGAAGCCGCTGTAGGCCGCTCGGAGACGACGGATTCCGCTGCCGGTTGTCCGGTGCGGTCCGCGGCTGCGGCCGGAGCGGTCGCCGGTGCCTGGGCGGAAGCGCCCGCGGCATTGCGGGGAGTGCC
>VSOO01000015.1 GCA_009774895.1 Alistipes sp.
CTTCCCATAGTGTTTTTATCTTATGTTTTATTCGATTCTGTTCCGCAAAATTATAAAATTATTCATAACCGCGGTGCGCCGCAGGCAAATATTTGCGGCCTTTCGCCCGACGGGAGCACGCTCCGGCCCGCAACCCCGCCCGGCACGGTCGCGGCGGCGTGCGCAGCCGTGCCGCGACGGCGGCGCCACGAACACCCGCATGAAAAAACGGACGGAAACCGCATGGTTTCCGTCCGTTTCGGTAGATCCGTCCGCGCAGTTACTCCGCGGGGACGGGGGTCGTGCGGATGACGGGCGCGTGGAGCGGCACGAAGTGCTCGGGAACGCGCGTCGCGATGCGCGGTGCGGCGGCAGCCTTTGCCTGAGCCGCGAGGTCGTATTTCACGAACTCCTCGTAGTCGTATTTCCACTCGTCGCCATAGGCCAGCTTGTGGATGCGGTAATAGATCGCCTCGCGCGAGGGGGCGTTGAATCCGCCCACGTTGTGCACCATGATGCTCTCCTCCGTCGGACGCCATACGCCGCGGAAGTAGGTGTTGCCGCCCTCGAAGACGCCGAGCCCCTGATCCTTGTAGCGGCTGTCGCTGAGGAACGTGCTCCACTTCACCTCGGCGGGATCGCTGGTCAGATCGACGTTCTTGAACCAGCCGAGCTCCGATACGGTATTCACCTGGTTGATAGCGTCGTTGGTGATGGCACCCATGGATTCGTAGAAGTACTCGTCGGCCAGCTTGGCGAATCCGTGACCGCCCGCCTCGTGCGTGAGCAGCTGGCGGAACATGTCCGCATCGGTGCCGAGCGGGAAGTAGGCGATGGACAGACCGCAGCCGTAGTCCTTCTTGCTCGACGGCAGGTTCATGTAGCAGGTGCCTGCATAGTGCGCACGGTTCATCATGACGATAATAAGCGTGTTTTCGAGTTCGAACGAACCGATGCCCTTGACCTTGCGGGCATACGTGACACACCGACCGTCGTTACCGCCTACGAGCGTGCCTTCGCCGAAGAAACCGTCGAATGCCGTATCCGCATTCTCCGAATACTCCTCGTGTTTCGAAACGGCGATGACCGCATAGATATTGAACATGTCGCGGAAAGATGCGTAGGGCTCTTCCGAGAAGAACGCATCGACCGCATCGTTCATGACCTTCTCGTAGGTGCCGTCCTCGATCATGCGGTCGGAGAACGCGTCGCCCATCAGGACGATGTTGATGCCCTTGCCCTCGGTGGCTTTCTGAAGCTCGATCACCTCGCCGTCGCGGCTGAAGTCGGTCGAGGTGTATACTTCGCCCTGCACGACCGTAATAACCTGACGGACACGGTTGTCTGTGGCGATGATGGTACCCGTGCGGACCTCCAGGCCCTCCTCGATCGGAAGAATGCGATAGCGGAACGTCGTTACGCTGTGGCCGTTTTCATTCTTGTCGCCGGGGGTGCTGTCGATCAGTTCGATCCAGTCGCGGCAGTCGCGCGAAGGGGCGCACTCGTACTCGACGCTGGCCGTAATCGTGAACTCGATCTCATCGCCTTCGGTCGCAACCTGGAAGTTGTCGGGCGTGGCGACCAGGGTCTCCATGCAGGCCTGCGTCACGGTGATCTCCTCTTTCGCCTCTCCGGCGGTGAGCGTGATCACGGCCGTGCGGACCTCCCGCGTCTGGTTGGGGCTGACACCGATGTTCAGCGACGCGTTGCCGCGCGTTCCGCTCTTGGGGTTGATCGAGCACCAGGTATCTTCTGCCGATACGGTGGCCTCCCAATCCTCGTGGGCCGTGAAGCGTACCGTGGCCGAACCGGAGGTGTAGCCCAGTTCAATGGTCCGCTGCGATGCGTCGATGGTGATGCCGGAGCCGGCAGGGCCGTCTTCCTTGTCGCAACCAACAAGCAGCGAGCAGAAAGCGAACAAAACGAATAGTTTTTTCATAGTGAGTTGATAGGTTCTTTGTTTCAAGTTAGCAAATATATTCCCTTTCGGGCGTATTTCCAAACAAACGACCGGAAAAATCGCACTTCGGAACCGCGGGGAATACCGCGCCGCTTCGCGGATCGCACCATGCCCCACGCGCGGCTTTTCGGAATACTCGGCACCGGCGCTCCTGCCGCACGGCGCACGGCGCACGGCACCGGCACACGCCGCGCACGAATCATCCGTCCGCCGCAAGGTCGGTCCCATCCGGTGAAACCAACGTTCTTCACGCACCGTTTCGTATGTTTCGCAATGCGCTGCGGATGCTTCTCCCCGTCTGCCCGAAGGAACACCGCCTCGACAAAATCGAACTTCGTTTGCTTCTGCACCCGACTTTTCGTATCTTTGGCTGCGCCTTGGATACTCCCGCTCGGCAAAATGCAAGCAGGCTTGCTTTTGCCCTCGCTTATTCGTACTTTGGCTCCGCCTTAGATACTCCCGCTCGGCAAAATGCAAGCAAGCTTGCTTTTGCCCTCGCTTATTCGTACTTTGGCTGCGCCTTAGATACTCCCGCTCGGCAAAATGCAAGCAAGCTTGCTTTTGCCCTCGCTTATTCGTACCTTTGTCCTACACGAAAACTTCCGACGATGCGCAAACTGATCATCATCCCCACCTACAACGAACGCGAAAACATCGAGGCCATGATCGACCGGGTGCTCGGTCTGCCGGGCGGCTACGAACTGCTCGTGATCGACGACGGATCGCCCGACGGCACGGCGGAGCTGGTGCGCGCACGCGTCGCCGCGGCCCAGGGCCGTCTGCACCTGCTGGAGCGCAGCGGCAAGCAGGGACTGGGCACGGCCTACCTCACGGGCTTCCGGCATGCGCTGGAGCAGGGCTACGACCTGGTATATGAAATGGATTGCGACTTCTCGCACGACCCCGACGACCTGGAACGCCTGACCGCCGCCGTAGCGGCGGGCGCCGACGTAGCCGTAGGTTCGCGTTACGTGCGCGGCGGCCGCGTGGTGAACTGGCCACTCTCGCGGCTGCTGATCTCCTACGGCGCCTCGCTCTACGTGCGTGCCGCGACTTTCCTGCCCGTGCACGACGCCACGGCGGGTTTCGTGTGCTACACGCGGCGGGCGCTCGAACGCATCGACCTCGACGGCGTGCGGATGAAGGGCTACGGCTTCCAGATCGAGATGAAATATACCGCCTGGCGGCTCGGACTGCGCCTGCGCGAGGTACCCATCGTCTTCACCGAACGACGTCTCGGCACCTCGAAGATGAGCGGCGGCATCTTCGGCGAAGCGCTCCTCGGCGTATTGCGGCTGCCTTTCCGCCGCTACCGCCCGCGCAAAAAATAACGCGGCCGGATGCGGTCCCGCACCGGCACCCCGCAGGGGCGGCTGTGGATCCGCACCCGGTCATAGCGATTTCGCCGTCTGTGCGACGGCAAAGCCCCCGGAGCGCAGCAGGCTGGGGTCAGACGAGGCCCGAGAACCCCATGAAAGCCATTGCCAGAATGCCCGCCGTAACGAGGGCGATCGGAACGCCGCGGAATGCCGCGGGCACCTCCTCGAAGTCGAGCCGCTCGCGGATTCCCGCGAACAGCACCAGCGCCAGAGCGAACCCGAGGGCCGAGGAGACCGAGTACACCACGCCCTGCAACAGGCTGAATTCCTTCTGGATCATGAGGATCGCCACACCCAGCACGGCACAGTTGGTCGTAATCAGGGGCAGGAAGATGCCCAATGCCTGGTAGAGTGCGGGCGACACCTTCTTCAGGATGATCTCCACCATCTGCACGAGCGCCGCGATGACCAGAATGAAGACGATCGTCTGCATGTACTCGATGCCGAACGGCACGAGCAGGTAGGTCTGGAGCAGCCACGCCACGACCGAAGCGATGGCCATGACGAAGGTCACGGCCGCACCCATGCCGAGCGAGGTCTCCACCTTCGACGACACGCCCAGGAACGGGCAGATGCCGAGGAACTGCGCCAGCACGACGTTATTGACGAAGACGGCGCCGATGACGATTGCGAAATAGGAAAGCTCCATAACTATTTGCCGACGATTTTATTGAACAACACCATAAGGTAGCCCAGCACGAAGAAGGCGCCCGGCGCCAGCACGAAAGCCAGGGGCATGCGGTCGCCGATGCCGAGCGACATGCCGAACACGGCGCCGCTGCCGAGCACCTCGCGCACGATGCCCACCGCCGTGAGCGCCGCCGTGAAGCCCAGCCCCACGCCCACGCCGTCGAGCGCCGAGTCGAGGGGTCCGTTTTTCGAGGCGAACGCCTCGGCGCGGCCCAGGATGATGCAGTTCACCACGATCAGCGGAATGAACACGCCCAGCGCCTCGTAGAGCGCCGGCACGTAGGCCTGCATCAGCATCTGGATCACCGTGACGAACGAAGCGATCACCACGATGAACGCCGGAATGCGGACTTTGTCCGGAATGACGTTCTTGATGAGCGAAATCACCACGTTCGAGAGAATCAGCACGGCCATCGTGGCCAGGCCCATGCCCATGCCGTTCACGGCCGAAGTGGTCGTGCCGAGCGTGGGGCACATGCCCAGCACCAGCACGAACGTGGGGTTGTTGCGGACGATGCCGTCCAGTACGATCCGAAATTTATCCATCATCTTGCTCTTTACGAAAGAGTCGCCCCTTAACGGGTTGCCTCGTTTGCTGCGGAATGATCCGCTGTGTCCTCCTCGCAGGGCGCGCTCCCCTGCCGCGGCATGCGCGGTGCCCGGCGCTTCGTCGGTCCCGACCGCTCGCACCGGGGCGTCCGCCCATGCTGCAACGTATCGGCCTGCGACGTGGCGCCCGAGGCCGCATCCGTTTCGGCCGCACCGCCGGCGGACGACGTGGACGTAGCTCCCGACGAAGCGTCGGTCCCACCGGCAGAGGTGGCCGCATCGGCCCCGTTCGCCACGACTTCGTAAGCCCTCCAGGCACGGTTCAGCGCATCGCACCACGCGCGCGACGAGATCGTCGCCGCAGTCAGCGCATCCACGTCGCCGCCGTCCTTGCGCACGGCGACCGCACCGTCCACGAGCTGCATTTCGGCGGGACGCCGCCCCTGCACACAGCGCAGCAGCACGTTATCCTCCTCGGCCATCGCGGTTCCGAGGCCCGGGGTCTCGGTCTGCTCCAGCACATTGACATTCAAAACGCGGCCATCGGGTCCGAACCCCGTCATCATGCGGATCACGCCGCCGAATCCGCGGCGCGTCTCCGACTTCACGGCATAGCCCGCGATGCGGCCCTCGCCGTCGGTCGCGGTGTAGACCGTGACGGGCAGTTCGCCGATCACGAGCTCCTGCGACACGGTGTGCTCGAAAGCCGGCAGCACCCGCTCCAGGGCTTCGACCTCCGCGGCGGCACGCGCACGCGCGATGGGCTCCTCGGTAATCAGGTGCACGGCACCCACGCCCGCCGAGGCGACGAGCGTGACGGCGAAGAGCACCGCCGTCATGTTCAAAAGCGTACTTTTCATCTCCGCGCCTGTTTTTTCACGCCGAAGCGTCTGGGTTTTACGTATTTGTCGATCAGCGGCACCACAGCGTTCATGATGAGGATCGCGAACGACATGCCCTCGGGATAGGCGCCCCAGAGCCGGATGCACATGGTCAGCACGCCGATGCCCGCGGCATAGATCACGCCGCCCGCGACCGTCATGGGCGACGTGGCGTAGTCCGTGGCCATGAAGAGCGCGCCGAGCATCGCGCCGCCGGCCAGCAGGTGGAACAGCGGGAACTGCCACAGCGCGGCGCCCGACCAGCCGCGGAGCAGCGCCGTGCAGAGGGCGAAGAGCGCCATCGTGGCGAAGATCACGGCCGGCACGTGCCACGAGGCCACGCGACGCACCACAAGGTAGGCGAAGCCCGCGAGCAGCGCCAGCGCCGCCACCTCGCCCAGCGACCCGGCGACCCGCCCCACCGCAAGATCGGCGAGCGGCGCACCGGCGAAGACGGGGGCGTATTTGAACGCCGCGAGGGGCGTGGCGCCCGTGAAGGCGTCGGTTCCGAACGAGGTCATCTGCACCGGATAGGCGATCAGCAGGAACACGCGTCCCACGAGCGCCGGATTGAAGGGGTTCTTACCCAGTCCGCCGAAGCTCATCTTGGCCACGCCGATGGCCACGAGGGCTCCGATCACCACGATCCACCACGGAATGGTCACCGGAAGGTTGAATGCCAGCAGCACGCCCGTGACCGCGGCCGAAAGGTTGTTCACGGTCAGCGGCCCGCGGACCAGGAAGCGCTGGATCAGGTATTCGAACGCCACGCAACTCGTCACCGCGAGCGCCGTGACACAGAGCACTTTCGCGCCGAACACCCACACCGACACGGCCAGTGCCGGCAGCAGCGCGAGCAACACGTCGCGCATGATCGAGCGGGTCGATTGCCGGGCCTGCACGTGAGGCGCCGGAGCCACAATCAGATTATTTGTCATATTTCGTTCGTTTTAGCAGGGTCGTTCTCCGCCTCGGCACGCCTGCACCGCTATGCGGCGGCACGTCCGCCGGACGGAAACGTCGATACTTCCGTGCCGCCCCCACCGGTGCGCGACCGGCGCCCGCGGCCTGTCGCCGGGCTATTTCTTCGGCCCGTTGGCCGTCGCACGCGCACGGATGCGCCCCATGACGGTCTGTTTGCCGATGCGGATCCAGTCCAGCAGCGGCAGATACCCCGGGCACGTCGCCTGACAGCAGCCGCACTCGATGCACGAGGTGATGTCGTTCGCCTCCGCGATGTCCCACTCCTTGCGGCGCGAGCGCTTCGAGAGCAGGTAGGGCTCCAGCCCCATGGGGCAGACCGCGACGCAGCGGGCGCACTTGATGCAGGCCGAAGCCTCGCGGCGCACGGCATCGGCGCCGCTGAGGATCGTGATGCCCGAGCATCCCTTCGTCACGGGGGCCTCCGGCCGCACCACGGCGCGCCCCATCATCGGACCGCCGTTGATCGCCTTCACGTCGCCCTCGGGCATGCCGCCCGCCGCCTCGATGAGCGCCGACACGGGAGTGCCCAGACGCACGCGCAGGTTCTTCGGTTCGCGCAGGCCCTTGCCCGTCACGGTCACCACGCGCTCGACGAGGGGTTTGCGCTTCTGCACGGCCTCGTACACGGCCAGGGCCGTCGAGGCGTTGCACACCACCGCACCCACGTCGATCGGCAGCGCGGGCGGCGGCGGCACCTCGCGCCCCGTCACGGCCGCGATGAGCTGCTTCTCGCCGCCCTGCGGATATTTCACGCGCAGGGGCACGATCTCGATGCCCGCATGCCGCTCCGCCAGCTCCGCGAGCCGCGCGACGGCGTCGGGCTTGTTGTTCTCGATGCCGATCCACGCCCGATCCACGCCGAGGGCTTTCCGAAGGATCGCAACGCCCACGAGCAGCTCCTCGCCGCGCTCAAGCATCACGCGATGGTCCGACGTGAGGTAGGGCTCGCACTCCACGCCGTTGATAATCAGGTATTCGACTCTCTTTCCCGGCGGCACCGCAAGTTTCACGTGCGTGGGAAACGTCGCACCGCCCATGCCGACGATGCCCGCCTCGCGGATGCGGGCGACGATCTCGGCCGGCGCGAGATCGCACTCGCGCACGACGGCATCGGAGCGGTCGATTCCCTCGGCCCACTCGTCGCCCTCGCGCCGTATGACAATGGCTTTCTGACTCAGGCCCTGGGCATTGACGATCGCATCCACGGCCGTCACCGTGCCCGACACGGACGCATGGATATTGGCCGACATAAAGCCCGCACCCTCGGCGACGAGTTGCCCCGCGAGCACCCGGTCGCCCTTGGCGACGCGGGGTATGGCAGGCGCTCCGATATGCTGCGCGAGCGGAAGCGTCACCGTGTCGGGCAGCGCCATCTCCTCGACGGCCCGTCCTGCGCTCAGCTTGTTGTCCGACGGATGAATACCGCCGATCGGAAATGTCTTCATATCTCTTTTTCGGTTGTTGTCGATTTCCGGCCCGCACGCCGCACCGGCTTTCCCTGCGGCAATCCCGCGCTCCGGCGGCGACTTCCCGCAGCCGCGGCCGCACATCACCCGCCGCCTCGGTCCGCACCTCGGTCCCGAGGCGCAAGGCTCGCCCCCGTTCGGACCGCACACAAGCCGCGGCCGTCCGCGCTACGCCTTGCCGGCGTCCGGCGCAGCCGCACCCTCGCCCCCCGGCGCACGCACCGGAGCCTCACCGGGCGTCGGCCTGGGATCGCGCGGCAGCGGCTCCATGTTCACCAAGCGTATGGCGCCCGTGGGGCATTCGTTCACGCACTTGCGGCAGAGCTTGCACCGCAGGGGGTCGATGTATGCCAGGTTGTTTTCCAGCACGATCGCATCGAACGGGCACACTTTCACGCATTTGCCGCATCCGATGCAGCCCGCCTTGCAGGCCTTCATGACCGCGGCGCCCCGGTCGTGCGACATGCACGCCACATACACCGCACGCTCCCTGGGCCACCGCTTGCGCAGCTCGATGATCCGGCGCGGACACGCCTTCACGCAGGCGCCGCACGCCGTGCAGCGCTCGGGGTCCACCACGGGAAGCCCCGTTTCGGGGTCGATGCGCAGGGCATCGAACGCACAGACCTCCACGCAGTCGCCGTATCCCAGACAACCGTAGGCGCACGCCGTCTCGCCCGCATAGAGCGCCGAAGCCACGGCGCACGAACGCACGCCGTCGAACCGGTTCGTATGCGGACGTTTCGCACACGTGCCGCCGCAGCGCACCGTCGCCGTCTGCGCCTCGACCTCGGGCGCCGACTTGCCCAGATAGGCCGCCACGCGCTTCATGCACTCGGCACCGCCCACCGGACAGTAGAGACCCGCAATGTCGTCGCGCCCCACGAGCGCATCGGCCAGGCCGCGGCAGCCGGCGAATCCGCAGCCGCCGCAATTCGCACCGGGCAGCATCCGCTCCACCTCGTCGATGCGGGGGTCCTCCTCCACGCGGAACCGGCGCGCCACGAAAAAGAGCACCAGCGCTGCGAGAACGCCCAACGAACACAAGGTCAGCACCGTGATGAGCAATGTTTCCATTATCGTCTGGTTATTGTGAAATGAATCGTTTGTTCAATCCTCCGCCGCAGCAGCCGCAGCACCCCGAAATAAAGGCCCACGGCTGCGAGCGCCCCCATGGCCGCCGCACCGTCGCCGCAGCCAGCCCCGTGCAGGGCCGCCAGCACGACCAGCAGCACGCCGAGCGAACCTCCGTAGGCCAGCAGCACGGCACGGCCGCCCGCACGGTGCGTCACGCCCACGCGCACGGCATCGCCCGGAGCATACCCCCCGGCCGCAGCCCCGCGCACGGCGACGATGCGCTCGCGCGCACCCTCCGCGCCGCAGGCCTGGCGGGCCCGGCAGCTGCCGCACGCCTCCG
This sequence comes from Alistipes sp., assembly GCA_009774895.1. GTDB lineage: Bacteria > Bacteroidota > Bacteroidia > Bacteroidales > Rikenellaceae > Alistipes. The sequence continues at coordinate 9,306 of VSOO01000015.1, forward strand.
AGGCGGCGATCCGCACGTACACCGTATCTCCGGCGATCCGCTCCACCGCACCGTCGTGCACTATGTTCCGTTCTGCTTTCATCTCTCGGTCATGTCGGGTTGCGAGCCGCATCTGCGTCCTGCCCTGTCCGCTCCGTCCATCCTGTCAGCCCTTTGCTCCGTCTGCCCTGACCGACCTTTCGGTCCGCCGGGCTCCGCGATCGCGCCCCGGCGCCCGGAGCGCCGAAACAGGCACAGCCGACGGAGCGAGCGTCTGCAAAATCCGCTCCGCAAGCCCGCGGCGGCTAATCGCCGTAGCGGTTGGTCAGCGGCATGAGGCGTTCGTGCCCGAACGCACAGGTCGAAAGACGCAGCACGGGCGGGAACTGGTAGCGTTTCTTCTCGTTGCGCATGATCATCGAATGGATCTTCTCCACCACCTCCGAGTCGAAGCCCGCATTGACGATCTCCTCGCGGTGCTGCCCCTCCTCGATCATGCGGTAGAGGATGGCGTCCACCACCTCGTAGGGCGGCAGGATGTCGCTGTCCTTCTGGTCGGGACGGAGTTCCGACGAGGGCTCCTTGCGGAGGACGCTCTCGGGAATTGGGTCGCCCAGCGTGCGGTTGATGTAACGCGCCAGGTCGTACATTTCGCTCTTGTAGAGGTCGCCCGTGGGGCTGAACGCGCCCGCCGTATCGCCGTAGAGCGTGCAGAGGCCCAGGGCGTTCTCGCTCTTGTTCGAGGAGTTGAGCAGCACGTATCCCGTCTTGTTCTGCAACGCCATCAGCAGCACCGTGCGGATGCGGGTCTGGATGTTCTCCTCCGTCGAGTCGAACTCCGTGCCGCCCGTCACGGGCTTGAGCGTATCGACTACGCTGGTATAGATCTCGTTGATCGGAATGACGTTGTATTCGATGCCGAGCGCCTCGGCCACCACCTTGGCGTCCTCGACCGAGTGGTCGCTCGAAAAATGCGACGGCATGAGCAGCGCACGCACGTTCGTGCGGCCCAGCGCCGCCACGGCCAGGCAGGCCGTCACCGCCGAGTCGATGCCGCCCGAAAGACCCACGGCGGCCTTGGTGTAACCGTTCTTCAGATAGAAGTCGCGAAGACCGCACACCGCGGCCTCGTAAACCAGACGCGTGCGATCGCCCGACGATGGAACCGCCACCGGCGCGGCCGGCGCCTCCGTATCGAAGACCGCGAGGTCCTCCTCGAAGCTCTTCATCATCAGACACAGCTCGCCGCGGCGGTTGATGGCCCCCGACGTGCCGTCGTACACGATCTCCGTATTGCCGCCCACCTGATTCGCCATCACGAGGTTCTTGCCCTCGACGAAAGCCAGGTCGCGCATCATCTCGTAGCGGCGCGTCATCGTGCCGCGTCCGTAGCGGCGGGCGTTGATCGAAAGGATGGTTTCCACCGAACTGTCGCAGTCGTGGATGCGACGCAGGTCGTCGCCCACGACGATGGCGCACTTGTGCCCCTTGATCGTCACGTACTCATACCCTTTCGAGGGTACGACGAAGCCCATCTCGCGACGGGCCGTGATGTACTTCTTGCCTACGTAGCGCAGCACCTTGCGGTCCTGGATCAGCGCCGCGGCGCTGATCGTGCCTTCGGCCGTGAGGATCGGCAGCCCCACGATCGCCGCGATGTCGTCGCAGCACGACGCGATCTGCACGAGCGCGTCTTCGCACAGTTCGAGGAATGTGGTCTTGCGCAGCAGATCGAAAGCCGGCGTACCGCTCACCGCCTGCTCGGCGAAGAGCACCAGATCGGCGCCGAGTCCCTTGGCTCGGGTGATGGAATCAATGATTTTCGACGTATTGCCGTCGATATCCCCGACCGTATAGTTCAGCTGGGCAATTGCTATCTTCATCTATCGCAGAATTAGTCCGATGTTACGCAACAAAGGTAGCAATAAATCGCGAAAACAAAACGGAACCGTCGTGAAAATTGCATCCGGGCCGATTTGCGCCGCGAAGCCCCCGGCACCGCCCGCCCGCGCCACGGCACGTTTCCCCGACGCGTTCCTGTCCGTGTCTCGGCCCGTGCCTCCGACCGCAGCTCGGCCTCTGCCCGGCACAAAAAAAACGGAGCCGGAACACTGCGGTTCCGGCTCCGTCGCTGTTGCGATGCGGATCAATACTCGATCTTGCTGCGGCGCACGTAGCCGTTGTAACGCCACTTGGCATTCTCCTCGGCTGCGGCGAAGAGCTCGTCGGCCTCGGCGGGGAACGCCTTCTTGAGCGACGTATAGCGCACCTCCTTCATCAGGAAGTCGCGGAACTTCGACCAGTCAGGCTCCTTCGAGTCGAGCACGAAGGGGTTCTTGCCCTCGGCTTCGAGCTGCGGGTTGTAGTGCCACAGGTGCCAGTAGCCGCACTCCACGGCCTGCTTGCCCACGGTCTGCGTGCGGGTCATGCCGCCCTTGATGCCGTGGTTGATGCAGGGCGCGTAGGCGATCACCAGCGAGGGACCGGGATAGGCCTCGGCCTCCTTCAGCACGTTCATGAGCTGCTGCTGCGACGCACCGATCGACACCTGCGCCACGTATACGTAGCCGTAGGTCATGGCGATGGCGCCCAGATCCTTCTTGCGGACGCGCTTGCCGGCCGACGCGAACTTGGCCACGGCACCCACCGGCGTCGATTTCGACGACTGACCGCCCGTGTTGGAATATACCTCGGTGTCCACCACGAGGATGTTGATGTCGGCACCCGACGCCAGCACGTGGTCCACGCCGCCGAAGCCGATGTCGTAACCCCAGCCGTCGCCGCCGATGATCCACTGCGACTTCTTCACGAGCCAGTCGCGGGCTTCGAGGATGCGCTTGCAGTAGTCGCAGCCGCAGGCTTCGAGCTGCGGCAGGAGCCGTGCCGTCACCTCGGCCGAACCGGCCGCCGAACCGCGTGCCGCGATCCACTCCTTCATGGTCTGCTTCAGCTCGTCGGAGCACTTTTCGCACCCGGCGATCGCCTCCTCCATGGTCTTCTGAATGCCGTCACGGAGCTTCTCCACGCCCGTGTGCATGCCCAGACCGAACTCGGCGTTGTCCTCGAAGAGCGAGTTGGCCCATGCCGGACCGCGGCCCGAAGCGTCGGTGCAGTAGGGCGTCGAGGGTGCCGAACCCGAGTAGATCGAGGTGCAGCCCGTGGCGTTGGCCACCATCATGCGGTCGCCGAAGAGCTGCGAAATGGCCTTGATGTAGGGCGTCTCGCCGCAGCCGGCGCAGGCGCCCGAGAACTCGAACAGCGGCTGTGCGAACTGGAGGTTCTTCACGCTCCTGGTCTTGTCCACCACCTGCTTGTAGCCGATGCGGCCGTTCAGGTAGTTCCAGTGCGCGCACTCCTCCATCTGGCTTTCGAGCGGCTTCATGACGAGCGCCTTCTCCTTGGCCGGGCAGACATCCACGCAGTTGCCGCAGCCCGTACAGTCGAGCGGCGTCACCTGGATGCGGAACTTATACTCCTTGGTCTCGCCCAGGCCCTGCTTCCATGCGGCGCCCGAAGCCTCGGCTTCGGCCTCCGTCGCCAGGAACGGACGGATTGCGGCGTGGGGGCAGACATAGGCGCACTGGTTGCACTGGATGCAGTTCTCGATCTGCCACTCGGGCACGTTCACGGCGATGCCGCGCTTCTCGTAGGCGGCCGTGCCGTTGTCCCACGTGCCGTCCTCGCGGCCGTTGAAGGCCGACACGGGCAGCTGATCGCCCTTGAGGGCGTTGATCGGATCGACGATCGAGCGCACGAACGCCGGACGCGAAGCGTCGGCGCAGTGTGCGTCGGCGCACGCCTTCACCTCGATCGAGGCCCACTCGGCGGGCACCTCCACCTTCTCCACGGCGTTGCCGCCGGCATCCACGGCCGCATAGTTCATGTTCACGATGTCCTCGCCCTTCTTGCCGTAGGACTTGAGGATGGCGTGCTTCATCTCCTCCACGGCCTTCTCGAACGGAATGACGTTCGCGATCTTGAAGAATGCCGACTGCATGATCGTGTTGGTGCGCGAGCCCAGGCCGAGCTCGGCGGCGATCTTCGTGGCGTTGATGATGTAGAAGTTGATCTTGTTCTTCGCGAGGAAGACCTTCATGTGGTCGGGCAGCGTAGCGCACGTGGCGGCTGCGTCGTGCACCGAGTTGAGCAGGAACGAACCGCCGGGCTTCAGGCCCTTCAGCACGTCGTACTTGTCCACGTACGAGGGCACGTGGCACGCCACGAAGTCGGGCGTGGTCACCAGATAGGGCGACGTGATGGGCAGGTCGCCGAAGCGCAGGTGCGACGAGGTGTAGCCGCCCGACTTCTTCGAGTCGTAGGCGAAATAGGCCTGGCAGTACTTGTCGGTCGTGCCGCCGATGATCTTGATCGAGTTCTTGTTGGCACCCACCGTGCCGTCGGCGCCCAGGCCGAAGAAGAGGGCCTCGAACGTGCCGGGCTTGGCGAGCGAAATCTCCTCGCCCACGGGCAGCGAACGGAAGGTCACGTCGTCCGTGATTCCCACCGTGAACTGGTTGCGGGGCTCGGCGGCCGAGAGGTTCTCGTACACGGCGAGCATCTGCGCCGGCGTGGTATCCTTCGACGAAAGACCGTAGCGACCGCCGATGATGAGCGGCTTGTTCCGTGACGTTGCGAATGCCTCCACCACGTCGAAGTAGAGGGGATCGCCGTTGGCTCCGGGCTCCTTCGTGCGGTCGAGCACGCAGATGCGGCGCACACTGCTGGGCATCACGGCCATGAGGTACTTCACCGAGAACGGACGGTAGAGGTGCACCGTCACCACGCCGACCTTGCGGCCCTGCGCCGTGAGGTAGTCCACGGTCTCCTTCAGCGTCTCGGTCACCGAACCCATCGCCACGACCACCTCCTCGGCATCCTCGGCGCCGTAGTAGGTGAAAGGCTTGTATTCGCGGCCCGTGATCTTGGAGATCTCGGCCATCGTCTCGGCCACCATGTCGGGCACGGCGTCGTAGAACTTGTTCGAAGCCTCGCGCGTCTGGAAGTAGATGTCGGGGTTCTGCGCCGTACCGCGCGTCACGGGGTGCTCGGGATTCAGCGCACGGCGGCGGAACTCGCGGAGCGCATCGCGGTCGAAGAGGGCCGTGAGCGACGCCTCGTCGATCAGCTCGATCTTCTGGATCTCGTGCGAAGTGCGGAATCCGTCGAAGAAGTGCATGAAGGGCACGCGCGAACGCAGCGCCACGATGTGGGCCACGCCCGCCAGATCCATCACCTCCTGCACGGACGAGGTGGCCAGCATGGCGAAGCCGGTCTGGCGTGCGGCCATGACGTCCTGGTGGTCGCCGAAGATCGACAGCGACTGCGCGGCCAGCGCACGCGCCGACACGTGGAACACGCAGGGCAGCAGCTCGCCCGCGATCTTGTACATATTGGGGATCATCAGCAGGAGGCCCTGCGACGCGGTGAAGGTGGAGGTGAGGGCACCGCTCTGCAACGAGCCGTGCACGGCGCCCGCGGCGCCGGCCTCCGACTGCATCTCGACGACCTTCACGGTTTCGCCGAATATGTTTTTGCGGCCCTGTGCCGCCCACTCGTCCACCAGCTCGGCCATGGTCGAGGAGGGGGTGATGGGATAGATGGCCGCCACTTCCGAGAACATGTATGCCACGTGAGCCGCCGCATAGTTGCCGTCACAAGTGATGAATTTCTTTTCTGCCATAATTCGCTAAAAAGTTAAATATCCGTTTGTTGTATCGTTCAATGACTTCAATTCGCGCTTTCGGCGCACCGCAAAGGTACGAATTTCGTGCGAAACCGCGCATAATTTATAACAAAAAAGGCAGAAAAACCGCGCCCTCCGCAGCGCCGGACGGTGCGGAATTTGCCCGGTTTTTCGCTACCTTTGTACCCGCAATGATACCTTACACGCGACATACGCTTCCGAACGGGCTCACGGTGCTCGTCAGCCGCGACCGCACGTCGAAACTTGCGGCCGTAAACATGCTCTACCGCGTGGGCGCCCGCAACGAGGACCCCGCACGCACGGGCTTCGCCCACCTGTTCGAACACCTCATGTTCCGCGGCACGGCCGCGGTGCCCGACTTCGACCTGCCGGTGCAGATGGCCAGCGGCGAGAGCAACGCCTTCACCAACAACGACTACACCGATTTCTACATGACGCTCCCGGCCCCGGCCGTCGAGACGGCGCTCTGGCTCGAAAGCGACCGCATGACGGGCCTCGCGATCACGCCCGAATCGCTCGCCGTGGAGCAGCGCGTGGTGGTCGAGGAGTTCCGCCAGCGCTACCTCAACCAGCCCTACGGCGACCAGAGCATGCTGCTGCGCGCCCTGGCCTACGAGCGACACCCCTACCGCTGGGCCACCATCGGCATCGAACCGGCGCACATCGAGCAGGCCACGCTCCGCGACGTACGGGCATTCTACCGCCGCCACTACCGCCCGGGCAACGCCATCCTCTCGATCGTGGCCGACCTGGACGAGGAGCGCATGCTCCGCATGGCCGAGGAGCGCTTCGGCTCCGTGCCCCCGGGCGACGCGGCGCCGCAGGAGCCCCTGCCCGTAGAACCGCCGCAGACGGCGCCCCGCCGCATGGAGGTGGAGCGCGACGTGCCGGCGACCACGATCAGCATCGCGTTCCACATGGGCGCCCGCACCTCGCGCGACTTTTTCCGGGGCGACATGACCAGCGACCTGCTGGCCGGCGGCGACTCGGCGCGCCTCGTGCAGCGGCTGGTCCGCGAACGGCGGCTCGTGGCCTCGGCCAACGCCTACGTCAGCGGCTCGGTCGATCCGGGGCTCTTCGTCGTCACCGCGCAGCTGCTGCCCGACACCGCTGTCGAGCAGGCCGAGGCGGCCCTGTGGGAGGAGCTGGCGCTCCTGAGCCGCGAGGCGGCCGACCCGTACGAGACCGAGAAGGTCAAGAACCGCTTCGAGGCCAACACGCTCTTCGGCGAGCTGAACGTGATGAACAAGGCCATGAACCTCGGCTTCTACGAAATGCTGGGCGACCTGCCGCTCATCAACCGCGAAACGGAGCTTTACCGCTCGCTCACGCCCGACGAGCTGATCGAATTCAGCCGCGCGACCTTCCGCACCGAAAACAGCAGTACCCTCATCTACAAGGCCAAGAAATGACACGTCCCCCCATACCCGCCC
>VSOO01000150.1 GCA_009774895.1 Alistipes sp.
TTTCGGGACGGCACTCTGACGATCAACCTCGAATGCGGCGGCCCCGTGATCCGTATCGAGGCTGCCGAGCTGCTGGCGCAGCAGTTGCGGCGTGCCGGTCTTGCTCCCGATGCCGGATTCGATGCGATGGAGGCGGCTGCGGAGCAGCTGTTGCTCTACGAGTCGGAGCGGCTGACGATCGGTTTCGCGGCGTGGAGCCTCGATCGCGAGGAGGAGAGGCCCGTGCTTGACGGGGTGGAGGTATCGTTCGTGCTGGTGCGCTGAGGTGGCTGAGTTCGTGCATCCCCGCCTGGGGCCGGTCGAAGTGGTGCGGTCGCCGCGTGCGCGGCGCATCACCCTCAGCGTGCGTGCTTCGGGAACCGTGCGCCTCTCTCATCCGTGGCATACGGCGCGCGCCCGGGCCCTGGAGTTTCTCGACAGCCGCGTGGAGTGGGTCATGGCGGCGCGCGAGCGCATGGCCCGGCGCCAGGCGGCCCTGCCGCGCATGTCGCCCGAGGAGGAGCGTGCCCGCATCGAGGAGCTGCGGCGTGCCGCGAAAGCTGACCTCCCGGCCCGCACGGAGCGAATCGCCGCGCAGCTGGGACTGCGCTACGGACGTCTGACGATCCGTGCGGCCCGCACGAAATGGGGCTCCTGCACTTCGCGCAACGATCTTTCGCTGAGTCTCTTTCTTATGACCTTGCCCGAACATTTGCGCGACTACGTGATCGTGCACGAGCTGTGCCATACGGTGCACCACGACCATTCGCCGCAGTTCCATGCCCTGGTCGATCGCTGCGTCGGCGGCCGGGAGAAAGCCCTGGCCCGCGAGTTGCGCGGCTATACGATTCGGGGGTGACAGAGGCATGGCGGCCGGATGCTGACTGTACGACATCGGCGTCTTCTTTGTCTTTCCGTAACGGTCGCGCCTTGTCGGGCGGGACGTTAAGCGGCGGGCTGCCGCGGACACTTCGTGTCGCACCGGATGAGGGCAGGGGCAGAGAAACGGATACAGTATCCGTTCGGTCCGGGGCCCTTATCTCGCAAGGTGACGGTCGCAAAGCGAAAAATCCCCCGGAAACATCGTTTCCGGGGGATTTCTCGCTTTTACGGATGTGTCGGGATTACTCGACCTCCCAGGTCTCGCCCGAATGGAGCAGGTCGTCCACCGAGTGGATCTTGCTCTTGGCCTTGACCTCCTCCACCTGGCGCTCGACGGCCTGATCGTATACCGTGTCGTCCTCCACGCAGCGGATCACGCCCAGGGCTACCGGGTAATCGGGATACTTCATGGCGGCGAGCATCGTATGCAGGGTGGTGTCCTTCTCGTGCGCGTCGTGCGTCAGCACCTGATCGAGCGTGTAGCCGTCCTCACCGATGGTCACGACCTTCAGTTTCATGTTCTCGAACACGAGGCCCTTCTCGTTGTTCGCACCGAAAGTCATCTTCTGGCCGTGGCGCAGCGTGATGGTGTGCTCGGCACGCGTGGCCTTGTCGGCAGCGAATGCAGCGTGGGTCTTGTCGTTGAAGATCACGCAGTTCTGGAGGCATTCGGTCACCGACATGCCCTGGTGCTTGGCAGCCTCCACGAGGCACTCCTTCGTGAGGTTCACCTCGGCGTCGATCGAGCGGGCGAAGAACGTGCCCTTGGCGCCGATCACCAGTTCGCCCGGCGTGAAAGGCTTCTCCACCGTGCCGTAGGGCGACGTCTTGGTGATCTTGCCCAACTTCGAGGTGGGCGAGTACTGTCCCTTCGTCAGACCGTAGATCTCGTTGTTGAACAGGATGACGTTCAGATTGACGTTGCGGCGGATGGCATGGATGAAGTGGTTGCCGCCGATGGCCAGCGAGTCGCCGTCACCCGTGGCTACCCACACCGACAGACGCGGGTTGGCCGTCTTGACGCCCGTAGCCACGGCGTTCGCACGACCGTGGATCGTGTGGAAGCCGAACGTCTTCATGTAGTAGATGAAGCGCGACGAGCAGCCGATGCCCGAGATGAAGGTGAAGAGGTTGTGCGGCGTGTCGGTGGCGTCCGCAATTTCGGGCAGTGCGCGCTGCACGGCGTTCAGGATGGCGTGGTCGCCGCAGCCCGGGCACCAGCGCACCTCCTGGTCGCTCTTGAAATCCGCAGGGGTATAGTTGTAGCTTGCCATAATCGTTTACTTCAATAAGGATTCGAATTTCTGTTTCAGTTCCACGACCGTGAACGGCTGGCCTTCGCACTTGTTGTACTGCTCGTAGGCGAACTCCTGGAGGTGTGCGCGCAGGTAGTTGGCGAACTGGCCCTCGTTGAGCTCGCATACCACGATCTTGCGGAAACCGGCGAAGATCTCGCGTACGCCGCGCGGCAGCGGGTTGATGTAGTTGAAGTGGCAGAGCGAAACCTTGTGACCTTCGCTGCGCAACTCGTCCACGGCATTCTGCAAGTGACCGCGCGTGCCGCCCCAGCCCACGACGAGCAGGTCGCCCTCGCGGTCGCCGTATACCTCCTGTACGGGGATGTAGTCCGCAACCTTGGCGACCTTGGCCGCACGGTTGTGAACCATCAGCTGGTGGTTCGCCGCGTCATGCGAGATGGTGCCCTTCACGGCGTCCTTCTCCAGACCGCCGATGCGATGCTGCAAGCCGGCCTTGCCGGGGAATGCCCAGCCGCGTGCCAGCTTCTCGTTGCGCACGTAGGGCATGAAGCCGCCTTCGGGCGCCTCGTTCACGATGGGCGGGTTGATGGCGGGGTAGTCCTTCATCGAGGGGATGCGCCAGGGCTCGGAACCGTTGGCGATGAAGCCGTCGGTGAGCAGGACGACGGGCGTCATGTGCTCCAGGGCCAGACGTCCGGCCTCGAACGCGTAGTGGAAGCAGTCGCTCGGTGCCGATGCGGCCACCACGATCACGGGGCACTCGCCGTTGCGGCCGTAGAGTGCCTGCGCCAGGTCGCTCTGTTCGGTCTTGGTCGGCAGACCCGTCGAGGGGCCGCCGCGCTGCACGTCCACGACGACGAGCGGCAGCTCGGTCATGACGGCCAGACCCAGCGCCTCGCTCTTGAGCGAAAGACCCGGACCCGACGTGGTCGTCACGGCGAAGTTGCCCGCATAGGCGGCGCCGATGGCGGTGCATATGCCGGCGATCTCGTCCTCGGCCTGCACGGTCTTCACGCCCAGGTCGCGGCGCTTGGCCAGCTCCTCAAGGATGACCGTGGCCGGGGTGATGGGGTAGGAGCCGCAGAAGAGGGGCAGGTTGGCCTTCTCGGCGGCGGCGCACAGACCCCAGGCCGTCGCCACGTTGCCGCTGATCGAGCGGTAGGTGCCTTTCTCCAGCTTGGCGGGAGCCACCGTGTAGGTGTTGGCGAACTGATGCGTGTTGGCCGCATAGTTGTAGCCGGCGTCGATGGCCATCTTGTTGGCTTCGGCCACGGCGGGGTTCTTCTTGGCGAATTTGCCGTCGAGGTACTTGCGTGCGTGGTCCTCGGGACGGTTGTAGATATAGAAGCAGATGCCCAGTGCGAACATGTTCTTGCACTTGACGATCGCCTTGTTGTCGAGGCCCGTCGAAGCCAGGGCCTCCTTGGTCATGGTCGTGATGTCGGGTACGACGACGTTGTACTCTTCGAGTCCCAGCTCGGCGATGGGATCGAGCGTCGTGAATCCGGCTTTGCGGATGTGCTCCTCGGTGAGCGAGTCGCCGTCGATGATGACCGTGGCTCCCTTCTTGAGCCATTTGCGGTTGGCTTTGAGTGCCGCAGGGTTCATGGCTACCAGCACATCGCAATAGTCGCCCGGGTTGAGCTCGCGGTGGTCGCCGAAG
>VSOO01000151.1 GCA_009774895.1 Alistipes sp.
CTGCTCACCATGGGCATGGAGTCGAGCTACTTCCGCTTCTCGGCCAAAGCCGAGGAGGCGGGCGGCGACGTGGCGGCGGCCAAACGCCGCCTCTTCGCCACCACGTGGGGCGCCACCTCGCTCGCCGCGCTGCTCTTCTTCGTGGCCGCGGTCGTGTGGCGCGACGCCGCCTCGCACGCCCTGGGCGAGGCCTACGTCGCCCACCCCGAGTACGCCGTCTGGGTCGCCGCCATCATCCTCTTCGACGTCTGGAGCTGCATTCCCTTCTCGCGCCTGCGCGAGCAGGGCCGGTCGCTTACCTTCGTGGGCTTCAAGCTGATGAACGTGGTGCTGAACGTCGCCCTGGCCGTAGGTTTCGGCCTTGCGGGGCTCTACGCCACCCCGTTCGGCGTGGGCTGGGTCTTCGTCGCGAACTTCGCGGCGAGCGCCGCCACCTGGCTGGCGATCCTCACGACCGCGGGCCGCACCGTGCCGCGCCTCTCGCTTCCGGTGCTGCGCGCCGTCTTCGCCTACTCGCTGCCGCTGCTGGTGAGCGGTCTGGCGGGCACGGCGAGCGAGTTCATCGACCGCCAGATGATCAAATACCTCGTGCCGCACGAGGCGATGAGCCAGGTCGGCATCTACGGCGCCATCACCAAGATCGCCGTAGTGATGATGCTCTTCTACCAGATGTACCGCCTCGCCGCCGAACCCTTCTTCCTTTCGAACTTCAGGAAAAGCGACTTCGTGCAGATGAACGCCGCCGCCCTCAAATACTACGTCCTGGCCTCCATGGTCATCTTTCTGGGCATCGCGCTTTTCCGCGACCTCTTCGCGCTGATCGTGGGCCGCGACTTCCGCGAGGGCATCTACATCCTGCCCGTGGTGCTGGGTGCGAACGTCCTCGCGGGCGTATGGCTCAACCTCTCGTTCTGGTACAAACGCGAGGAGCGCACTCGACTCGCCATCCTCATCACGGGCACGGGCCTCGCCGCCACGCTGCTCGCCGGCACGACGCTCGTGCCCCGCTGGGGCTACTACGGCGCCGCCTGGGCACGCCTGGCGGGCGAAGCGTCGATGGTCGCCGTGAGCTGGTGGCTCAACCGCCGCTTCTTCCCCACGCCTTACGACTGGCGCCGCATCGGCGAATACGCCGTCGTGGCGCTCGGCGTCTTCTTCCTCTGCGAGGAGGCCACGGCGCTCATCGACAATAAATGGCTCGCCCGCGCGTTCGCTCTTACGGCCTTCTGCGGCTACGGATTCTATGCCGTCCGCCGCGAGCGGATCGACCTGCGGGCACTGCTGCGCTCGGCGCTGCGGAGAGGATAAACTGCCGCGGAGCCGCCGCCCCGCGCTCCGCCGACGAACGAATTGAAATGAAAAAGAGAACGGAAACCATCGTCCTGCTGCTCGTGAGCTTCGCGGCCTTCGCCGCGGGGGTGTGGGCGCTCTACGCCGACCGCACCGCAGTGTGGCGGCCGTGGGTGCTGCGTGCGAGCTTCGGCGTGCTGCTGCTCGCGGCACTGCGCCGGACGATGCTTATCATAAAACGTTAGGAAACCGATGCGATTCGCTGACATCACAGGACAGGAGGAGCTGAAGCGGCAGCTCGTACGGAGCATCGACGCCGGGCGCGTCAGCCACGCCCTGCTTCTCGGCGGCCGTTCGGGCGCGGGCATCCTGCCCCTCGCCGTGGCTTTCGTGCAGTACCTCAACTGCCGCCACCGCCGCGACGGCGACTCGTGCGGCACCTGCCCCGACTGCCTCCGCATCGCATCGCTGGAGCACCCCGACCTCCACCTGGTCTTTCCGGTCAATCGCCAGGGCAAAAAGTCGGGCGAGGCGATGCGCAGCGACGAGTTCCTGCCCCTTTTCCGCAAGCTCTTCGCCGAACGCCGGGGCTGGATCTCGCCGCAGCAGTGGTACGACCGCCTCGACCTGGGCCGCACGCTGCGGGGCATGATTGCGGCCCGCGAGGCCGACGAGATCATCCGCAAACTCTCGTTCAAATCCTTCGAGGCCGACTACAAGACGATGCTCGTCTGGCTTCCCGAGGCGATGAACGAGGAGGCTGCGAACAAAATCCTGAAAATCCTTGAGGAGCCGTGGGAGCGCACGCTCTTCCTGCTGGTTTCCGAGCGTCCCGACCGCCTGCTGCCCACGATCCTGTCGCGCACGCAGCAGATCCACGTGCCGCCCCTGCGGCCCGAGGTGCTGGCGCAATACGCACAGCGCCACGGCGTCGCCGACACGGCCGAAGCGCACCGCCGGGCCCGCCTCGCGGGCGGCGACCTGATCGCCATGGAACACCTGCTCGCGGGCACCGACGACGCCCGGCGCCGCGAGGACTTCGAGCTGTTCCGCACACTGATGCGCCTGAGCTACAACGACCGCCACCTCGAACTGATCGGCTGGGCCGAGGAGGCGTCGCAACTCACGCGCGAGCAGCAGTGCGGCTTCCTGCGGAGCGCCGCGCGCCTGCTGCGCGAGAGCTTCATGCTCCACGCCGGCCTGGAACGCATCGGCTACCTGTGGGGCGAGGAGCTCGCCTTCTGCACGAAATTCGCACCCTTCATCGGACCCCGCAACATCGAGGCCCTCGTGGAGGAGATCGAATCGGCCCTGGCCCAGATTTCCCAGAACGGGAACCCGACTATCGTATTCACCCATTTCGCTCTCACGGTGAGCAAAATGATAAAACCGCTGTAACCTATGCCACGCGCAGTGATCCTTACGGGAGGCAACACGGGCGACATGAAACGCCGCCTGCAACAAGCCCAACAACTCATCAACGAGCACGTCGGCGCCGTGCTGCGTTGCTCGCACCGCTATACTTCGGCCCCGTGGGGCTTCTCGGCGCCCGATGCCCCGGACTTCTCGAACCAGGTGCTCGAAGTCACCACGGAGCTGGCGCCCGAATCGCTGCTCGACGCCCTCCAGGCCATCGAGCGCACGCTGGGCCGCGACCGCGACGCCGAGCGCCGCGAGAGGGAGCGCACGGGCCAGCCCTACGCCTCGCGCACGATCGACCTCGACCTGCTCTTCTACGACGACGCGGTGATCGACACCCCGCGCCTGCGGGTGCCGCACCCGCAGATCGCCGAGCGCGAATTCGTACTGGTGCCGCTCTGCGAGATCCTGCGCACGAAGCGCCACCCCGTGACCGGCAAAACCCCGGTCGAGATGCTCGACGAACTCCGTAACCGCACGAAAAACGATGACTGACCGCATCCTCTGTTCGCTCGCCGCGCTGCTGCTGTTCGCCGGATGCTTCAAAAGCACCTCCTACGACACGGAGTACGTGCTGCGGCCCTACGTCCAGACCGAAAACCAGGGGCCCTTCACGAGCCTCGCGGGCGTCCGCGCCTATGCTTTCGCGGCCGACACCTCGGGCTGGACCGTCGCCTCCTATGACGACGCGCTCGAAGGCGTGCTCACCTCGCGCCGCGTCGCGGGCGAACGCATGGACGACCCCGTGGCCGTCTCGGCGCCCTGTCCCCCCTCGGCCGACTTCCCCAACTCGATGGACTGGATCGCCATGCACACCGACCGCTCCTCGCTGCTGGTCGTGGCCGTCGATCCCCGCTACCGGCTCTATGCCTACCGCCAGCAGTCCTTCGCCGAGAACCTCTCGCCCTACTACGTTTCGATCAACTTCCGTCCGTGGCGCGAATCCTACGCCGAGAACGGCTGGACCGTAATCAACGAGTTCTATTCCGACCCCGACGCACCCGCCGATCCCGCACCCGCCGACCCCGCACCCGGTGACACGCCGGAGGAGGGGA
>VSOO01000152.1 GCA_009774895.1 Alistipes sp.
TTCGTTCGCGTGCACTCCGCAGGCTGCGGCCGCATACGACAACCCCAATGCATGGCATCCGCTCCCGCCGCCAAACAAGCAGTCCTGAAACCCGCTCCGCCATACGGCAACGCAATCCTACCCTGCCACGAAGCAGGACGGACACTTCCACTCCCCCGGCCGGACACGAAAAAAGCCTGCGGAAAACTCCGCAGGCTTGCACGATATATCACGAGACGCACCCGGATCAGGCGGTGGCGTTTTCGAGTTTCTTCATGATCGAGAAGATGAAGAGCGCCGACACGAGGCACAGCACGATCAGAATGCTCCACAGCACCCACAGAGGCAGACCGCCCCACAGCATGCCGATGATGGCCACCATGTAGTTGCCCACGGCCGTTGCGGCGAACCAGCCGCCCATCATCAGACCCTTGTACTTCGGAGGCGCGACCTTCGACACGAACGAGATACCCATCGGCGACAGGAACAGCTCGGCGAACGTCAGCACGAGGTAGGTGCCGATCAGCAGGTTGGGCGTCACGCGGTAGTCGGTCGTAACCGAAGCCAGATCGTTCGGAATGGGAAGGCCGAACGAACCCAGCGCCATGATGGTGAAGCCGAGCGCCGCGATGAACATGCCGATACCGATCTTGCGCGGAGCCGAAGGCTCCTTGCCGCGCTTGGCCAGCGCGCCGAACACGGCCATCGAAACCGGCGTCAGCGCCACGACGAAGAAGGGATTGAACTGCTGGAACTTCTGCGGCAGGATGGCGATCGAAGCGTCGCCCATGGCCGAATATTTCCATGCGAGGAGCGCCAGCGACGCCACGGTCACCGCACCCGAGGTGAGCTTGGTGCGGCCCTTTTCCGACTGGAAGAACGAGAAGAGACCGTACACGGCGATGATGATGAGCACGAGGTTGATTACGTCGAAACCGATGCGGGTCAGACCCGTAGCCGTCGTAGCCGTATAGTCGCGGGCGAAGAACGTCAGCGTCAGACCGTTCTGGTGGAATGCCATCCAGAAGAAGATCACCACGGCGAAGACGAGCATCAGCGCCGTCACGCGCGACTTGGTCTGCTCGGGCGTGAGCTCCACGGCGGCCTCCTTGCTGCCCGAAGCGGCCACCTGCTTGGCGTTCACGTCGGCGTGCTTGAAGGTCTTGCGACCGAAGACGTAGATCATCATCGAGATCACCAGCGACACGCAGGCCACGGCGAAGCCCCAGTGGTAGGAGCCGGCCAGGCAGGCAATGTAGCGGTTGGCGAACTCACCCAGGTTGTCGGCCCACTGCGCGCCCTGTGCGGCGGCCAGGTCGGTGAACTTGGCCAGCGCATCGCCCGTCAGATTGCCGTCGAGATACTGGTGTGCGAGGGCCGGAATGTCGCCGTTGTAGCTGAAGCCGGTCTTGCCCATGTACCACTCGGTGATCTTCTCGGCGGCCGTGGGTGCGAACAGGGCACCGATATTGATGGCCATGTAGAAGATCGAGAAGGCCGTATCGCGCTTGGCCGCGTACTTCGGATCGTCGTAGAGGTTGCCGACCATCACCTGGAGGTTGCCCTTGAAGAGACCCGTACCGAGGGCGATGAGCACCAGCGCGCCCACCATGGCGGCGATGCCGGCAGCGTCATTGCCCGTGGGAACGGCCAGGAAGACGTAGCCGAGGAACATGACGATGATGCCCGAAGTCACCATCTTGCCGTAGCCGAACTTGTCGGCCAGGTAGCCGCCCAGCACGGGCAGGAAGTATACCAGCGCGAGGAATCCGGCGAAGATGTTGGATGTCACCGACGCCGAGAAACCGAACTTCGCCTGAAGGAACAGGGTGAAGATCGCCAGCATGGTGTAGTAGCCGAAACGTTCGCCCGTATTGGCGAGCGCCAGCGCATACAAACCTTTGGGTTGTCCTTTAAACATAATGAAGTGAAGTAGTTAATAGATTAAATTGGTTATCGTTCGTTCATTTTCGTGCGCAAGATTTCGACAAATATAGAGATTTTTTCGTAAATTTGCTAAAACAGACCTTTCTTATGGGAAATTCCACCCCCCGACTGCCCCTCGTCGCGCGCGACGAATGGCTCCGTCCCGCCGAAAAAGAGCTCGAACTGCGCCACCGGCTCTACGAAGAGCGGCTCGCCGAAATCCTCCGCACCGCAGGCTCGCTCACCGACTACGCCAACGGCTACCGCTACTACGGCTGGCAGCGCGACGAAGACCTCGACGGCTGGTGGTTCCGCGAGTGGCTGCCCGGAGCGCAGGACGTATACCTGTTCGGCGACTTCAACGGCTGGCAGCGCACCCGGCTGCGCCTCGACCGCGACCGCCACGGGGTCTGGAGCGCCTTCTTTCCCGACGCCATGTTCGCCGACCGCCTCGTGCACGGATCGCTCTACAAGATCCACGTGCACGGCGCGAACGGCTGGCACGACCGCATCCCGGCCTACGCCGCACGCGTGGTGCAGGACGAGCGGACGAAGGATTTCGCGGCGCAGTTCCTGCGGCCGCAGCGTTTCGACTGGGGCGAGGCCGAGGCGTCGTTCGACCCCGCGCGCAACGGCGCGCCGCTCATCTACGAGGCCCATGCGGGCATGGCGCAGGAGCGCGAGGGCGTGGGCACCTTCGCCGAGTTCACCGGGCGCATCCTGCCCGCGATCCGCGAGGCGGGGTACAACACCGTGCAGCTGATGGCCGTGGCCGAGCACCCCTACTACGGGTCGTTCGGCTACCACGTGTCGAGTTTCTTCGCCCCCACCTCGCGGTGCGGCACGCCCGAGGAGCTGAAAGCCCTCGTGCGGCGGGCCCACGAGCTGGGGCTGGCGGTGGTCATGGATCTGGTGCACGCCCACTACGTGAAGAACCTCAACGAGGGCATCGCGGCGCTCGACGGCACCGACAGCCTCTACTCGAAACCCGGGCCCGAGGGCTACCAGCCCTACTGGGACTCGATGGTCTTCGACTACGGCAAGCGCGAAGTGGAGCACTTCCTGCTCTCGAACATCAAATACTGGATCGAGGAGTTCCATTTCGACGGCTACCGCTTCGACGGGGTGACCTCCATGATCTACAAACACCGCGGACACATCGCGTTCGACTGCCGCGAGCGCTACTTCGACGAGGGCGCGGACCGCGACGCGATCGTCTACCTCACGCTGGCCAACCGCCTCGTCCACGAGCTCAAACCCGCGGCCGTCACCATTGCCGAGGAGGTGAGCGGCATGCCCGGCATCTGCGCCCCCATCGACGACGGAGGAATCGGCTTCGACTACCGTCTGGGCATGGCCATTCCCGACTACTGGATCCGCCTGCTCAAGGAGGTGCCCGACGAGGAGTGGGACCTGGGCGAGATGTGGCGCATCATGACCGACCGCCTGCCGGGCGTGAAGACGGTGGCCTACGCCGAGTCGCACGACCAGGCCCTCGTGGGCGACAAGACGCTGGCGTTCCGGCTTATGGACAAGGAGATGTACGACCGCATGGACCGCGCGTCGCAGAGCCTCGTGATCGACCGCGGCATGGCCCTGCACAAGATGATCCGGCTGATGACCATCGCCTCGGGCGGCGATGCCTACCTCAACTTCATGGGCAACGAGTTCGGCCACCCCGAATGGATCGACTTCCCGCGCGAGGGCAACGGCTGGAGCTACGCCCACGCCCGGCGCCAGTGGTCGCTGGCGCACGACGGACTGCTGCGCTACGGTCTGCTGGGCGCATTCGACCGGGCGATGATCGCGCTGGTCAGGG
>VSOO01000153.1 GCA_009774895.1 Alistipes sp.
AGGGACGGTTTCGGTCGGTTATTTTGCGGTTCGGGGAAGGAATTTGCAGGGAAGCAGCGAAATTTATTTGGTAGTTCCGTATTTTTGCCTTACTTTTGTCCCGCAATCGGAAATTCACCGTTGCTTCCGGAGAGGTGGGTGAGTGGCTGAAACCACCGGTTTGCTAAACCGACGTACGGGGTAACCCGTACCACGAGTTCGAATCTCGTCCTCTCCGCTGAGTCCCGATGATCGGGGCTTTTGAAACGAATCCCGTAAGATGACTGGTCTTGCGGGATTTTTTTCGTTGTGCCGTGTCGCCTCGGTCCGAAGACGTACGGCGGAATCCTTTGCAATCCTCCGTACCCCGAAGCAATACGCTAATCCTGAGTAATATGCTGTGCCTGAGGAATACGTTGTTACGACCCGCAGTATCCCGCAGTGCGTCGTTGCGGCTTGTTGCGACTCGCCGTGCTCCGTGGAGCGTCGTTGCGGCTTGTTGCGACTCGCCGTGCTCCGTGAAGCGTCGATGCGACTAATAGCGACTCGCCGTGCCTTGTGGTCCGTCGATGCGGCTTGTTGCGACTCGCCATGCCTTGTGGTCCGTCGATGCGGCCCGTTCGACTCCCCGTGCCCCGTGGTGTATCGGTGCGGCCCATTGAATCCGCAGCTGCCTTCCGTCGCATCCCGAGCCCGTCCGGCATTTCCGTTTCCGATGCACGGAGAGCACTCCCGTTGCCGGTGCGGAACCGTGCGTGCGCTGCGCGACGTATTTCCGGCTTTTTTTCGTACTTTTGCGCGCCTGAGAATAACCGAATCATGATTACCGTTTTATCCAAAGCCTCGTCCCGCCTGCATCCCGTCGTCGCCGACGCCTCGTTCCCGGTGCTGGTGGCGTTGTGTGCGGCCCATTGCTGCAACGACCTGTTGCAGGCCGTGGTCACGGCGGCCTATCCCATGCTGAAAGCCGACCTCGCGCTCAGCTTCTCGCAGATCGGTCTCATCACGCTGGTCTACCAGATCGCTTCGTCGGTCTTCCAGCCCGTCGTGGGTCTGGCGTTCGACAAGCGTCCTTTCGTCCGGAGCCTGCCTGCGGGGATGTGCAGCACGACGCTCGGCATCGTGCTTTTCGCCTTCGCCTCGTCGCTTCCTGCGGTCCTCGTCGCCGTGTTCCTCGTGGGCGTGGGTTCCTCCACGCTCCACCCCGAGGCCTCGCGCATCACGTCGCTCGCCGGCCGCGGCCGGCGAGGTTTCGCTCAGTCCGTATTCCAGGTGGGCGGGAACTTCGGCACTTCGATCGGTCCGCTGCTCGTGGCGCTCGTCGTGGCGCCCCGCGACCGCACGTGGATCGTCTGCTTCGTCGTCGTGGCGCTGCTCGCCTTCCGGGCCATGCGCCCCATCTGCCGGTGGTATGCCGACTACCTCGTGCGCCGCCGCGACACGCGGGAGGGCGGCGCGGAGCCTGCGCCCGCACGGCCGCTGCCGCTCCGCAAGACGGTGTGGGCCATCGTGCTGCTGATGGTGCTGATCTTCTCGAAATACATCTACATGGCCTGCCTGAGCAACTATTTCACGTTCTATCTCATCGAGCGCTTCGGCGTGACGATCCGGGCCTCGCAGCTCTTCCTCTTCGTCTTCCTCTTCGCCACGGCCGTCGGCACGCTGGTCGGCGGTCCGGTCGGCGACCGCTGGGGCCGCAAACCCGTGATCTGGATTTCGATTCTCGGCACGGCGCCCTTCAGCCTCGCCATGCCCCATTGCGGCCTTGCGCTCACGGCCGTGGCGGCATTCTGCGCCGGGTTCATGCTTTCCTCTGCCTTTCCGGCGATCCTGCTCTACTCCCAGGAGCTGCTGCCCAGCAAGCTGGGCCTCGTGTCGGGCCTCTTCTTCGGACTCACGTTCGGCGTCGCGGGCATCGCCTCGGCCGTGCTGGGCGACTTCGCCGATGCGTACGGCATCGAGGCGGTCTACCGTGCGTGCGCCTACACGCCGCTGCTCGGACTGGTGGCCTGGTTCCTGCCGAACCTCGGGCCGAATCGCAGCGACGCCGCGGTCCGCGGCTGACCGTCGCTCCGCACCCCGGGCTGCGGGCGCTTCCGGCGGCAGACCCCGCGCCGCGCATGGGGCGGAGGGTTGCGATCCGGCGGCCGGGAGCCTGCGGCGCGGGACGATTGGAACTAAAATTGCGATTCCGGATTGCGAATTGCAAAGGATTTCGTACCTTTGTCCGACTAATTCGCGCGTATGGCAGAAAAAGAGAAAGAGATACTGGAGCAGCTCGGCGACGGCGAGTACCGCTACGGCTTCACCTCGGCGATCGAGACCGAAACCATCGGCAAGGGGCTGAGCGAGGAGGTCGTGCGGCTCATTTCCGCGAAGAAGGGCGAGCCGGAGTGGATGACCGAGGCCCGTCTGAAGGCTTACCGCCACTGGCTGACGCTGACGCCCCCCGCATGGGCCCATCTCGACATTCCCGAAATAGATTTCCAGGAGGTGATCTACTACGCCGCGCCCAAGCAGACCAAACGTCCGGGCTCGATGGACGAGGTCGATCCCGAGCTGCGGCGCACGTTCGACAAGCTGGGCATTCCGCTGGAGGAGCAGATGGCGCTCTCGGGCGTGGCGGTCGATGCGGTGATGGACTCCGTGTCGGTGAAGACCACGTTCCGCGAGACGCTGGCCGAGAAAGGCATCGTCTTCTGCTCGATCTCGGAGGCGTTGAAGGAGCATCCCGAACTGGTGCGCAAGTACCTGGGCAGCGTGGTGCCTCACACCGACAACTTCTACGCGGCGCTCAACGCCGCCGTCTTCTCCGACGGTTCGTTCTGCTACATCCCCAAGGGGGTGCGCTGCCCGATGGAGCTCTCGACCTACTTCCGCATCAATGCGGCGGGTACGGGACAGTTCGAGCGCACGCTCATCGTGGCCGACGAGGGCTCCTACGTGAGCTACCTGGAGGGGTGCACGGCGCCCCGCCGCGACGAGAACCAGCTGCACGCCGCCGTGGTCGAAATCGTGGTCGAGCGCGACGCCGAGGTGAAATACTCCACGGTGCAGAACTGGTATCCGGGCGACCGCGAGGGGCGCGGCGGCATCTACAACTTCGTCACCAAGCGCGGCCTGTGCCGCGAGAACGCCCGTCTGTCGTGGACGCAGGTCGAGACCGGGTCGTCCATCACGTGGAAGTATCCCAGCTGCGTGCTGGCGGGCGACAATTCGGTGGGCGAGTTCTACTCGGTGGCCATGACCAACAACTTCCAGCAGGCCGACACCGGCACCAAGATGATCCATATCGGCCGCAACACGCGCAGCCGCATCGTGTCGAAGGGCATTTCGGCCGGCCGCAGCCAGAACGCCTACCGCGGTCTGGTCCGCGTGGGGCGCGGCGCCGAGAACGCCCGCAACTACTCGCAGTGCGACTCGCTGCTGATCGGCGACCGCTGCGGCGCGCATACCTTCCCCGAGATCGACAGCCGCAATCCGACGGCCGTGGTCGAACACGAGGCCACGACGTCGAAGATCTCCGAGGAGCAGCTCTTCTATTGCAACCAGCGGGGCCTCTCGACCGAAGATGCGGTGGGGCTGATCGTGAACGGCTATGCGAAGGAGGTGCTGGCCAAGCTGCCCATGGAGTTCGCCGTGGAGGCGCAGAAGCTGCTGGCCATCAGCCTTGAGGGCTCGGTGGGCTGACCTGCGGGCCGAAGCCCCCCTCCGCCTCCGGCGCGGCAGCGGTGCGCGCCGGC
>VSOO01000154.1 GCA_009774895.1 Alistipes sp.
CCGTGAATGATGGGCGCGGACCGTACCTCGGTTAAAAATGTCGGGAACCGCATTCCCGAACCGATTCAGGGCGGGCATTAAGGTTGGGAGCACCCCATGCAGGTTGCCTGTATATCGGAAACGGAACCCGACAAAATATGTGTTGGAGTGTGAAAATCGGCCGAAATCAGCGCCGCAAGATGTGCCGTAATGGATACGAAAATAGGGCGCGGTGTCAGCCCCTATTCGTAGGTCTTGGGAACCTTGATTCAGAAGCTGTCCTGCGCCCTTGTCTGTTCTGCCCACAAAGGGACAGAACATAACAAGGACTGACAACATTTATACCTGAACCAAACAACCTCCGAGGAGGGTCCCAAGTTTACGAATAGGTATAAAGAGTTGTTTTACCCTTTATAGTTATGTCCGCCGGTCTAAGCCGAGTTCTGAAAGTCTTTGGATAGCATCGTTCTTGCAGTTATTCGTTCCCGGACGACTGGTGCCGCCCCAATACAACCAATACCGCGCGATGCACGCTTTTCAGAGTGTAGGCAAATATACGAAGAATTATTTATTCATACGTCATTCGGACATGTGTTTTTGGAAAAAATTGCATATATTTGTCAATATGAAGCGCTCGATAGACTTTTTGCCCGGATTCGTCCAATCCGACCTGCATGAATTGGCCGGACTGATCCGTGAAGAGATAAGCGATGCCCTGATGATAATTCTATACGGGAGTTACGCCAAAAACACCTATGTCATTCACGACGTCCGGCCGGGTCCGAACGGAGAGACGACCGAGTACCACAGCGACTACGACCTCATGGTCGTAACCCGCAAACGGCTGGGCGAGCGCGAGGGAACGGTCGAAACGCGCATCCGCAACCGCTTCGCCGAGGGCAAGGCCGAACCCACGAAAGTGCAGCTGGTCAGCGAGAGCATCAGCAAACTGAACAACGCCCTCTCGCAGGGGCACTATTTCTATGTCGATGCGGTCAATGAGGGGATCCTGTTGTACGACTCCGGCGAGTGCGAGCTGGCAACGCCACGGGAGCTGGATTTTCGGGAGATAAAACAGAGAGCGGAAGATTTTTATACGAAGATTGTCGCTAAGGCGAAGCGGTTCTTGTTTCATGCTCTGATAGATTATCGGGATAAGGAGTATGTCGAAGGGGCTTTCTTTCTGCACCAGGCTGCCGAATACCTGCTGAAGTCGGTGCCGCTGGTGTTCGAACTTTACAGACACAAAGAGCACGAATTGAAATTTCTGCTCGACATGTGCCGCAAACACACGCTGGAGCTGGCCGAAGTGTTCCCTTGCAGGACGAAATGGGAGAAACACGTGTTCGATCAGCTGTGCAAGGCCTACATTGAAGCCCGCTACAACGACAATTTCGTCGTGACGAAAGAGGAGATCGACACCCTCCTGCCGCGAATCGAACTGCTCCGCGACATCGTGGAGCGGGTATGCCGCGAGCGCATCGCCTACTACGACAGACAAACAGGGAAATAGACCGCCGTTCGTCCGCATCCGCACCCGGAGCGGAGCGGGCGTCGCACCGCCCCTGCCGGGCGTTCCGCCGGAGCGGACGGAGAGAGAGGACGACGGGGGACATACGTTATTTCGGGAACCGACGTTATTTTTGCACTATGGATTTCAAACTCGTATCGGATTACGCCCCGATGGGCGACCAGCCCGAAGCCATCGCACAGCTTGCCGGGGCCATCACCCGCGGGTCGAAGCACAACACGCTGGTAGGCGTGACCGGCTCGGGCAAGACTTTCACGGTGGCCAACGTCATCGCGGAGCTGAAGCGTCCGACGCTGGTGCTGAGCCACAACAAGACCCTCGCGGCGCAGCTCTACGGCGAATTCCGCAACTTCTTTCCGGAGAATGCCGTGGAGTACTTCGTATCCTACTACGACTACTACCAGCCGGAGGCCTACCTCCCGGCGACGGACACCTATATAGAAAAGGACCTGTCGATCAATGCCGAAATCGAGAAGATGCGGCTCAACACCGTAGCCACGCTCCTCTCGGGGCGGCGCGACGTGGTGGTCGTGTCGAGCGTGTCGTGTCTGTACGGCTGCGGCAACCCCGCGGATTTCCACGCCATGGCCATCACCGTGAAGGTGGGTCAGATCATAAGCTACAAGCACTTCCTCTACAAACTCGTGGAGGCGCTGTACACCCGCACCGAGCGCGACCTGGAGCCCTCGACATTCCGCGTGAGCGGCGACACCATCGACATCATGGCCGCATTCGGCGAGTTCGGAAGCCAGTGTTTCCGCGTCATGTTCTACGACAACGAAATCGAGGCGATATGGACCATCGACCCCGCGTCGGGCCAGCGTCTTCAGTCCCTCGACTCGCTGACCCTCTACCCCACGAATCTCTTCGTGACCACGCGCGAACGCATAAACAACGCCGTGGACCAGATATGCCTCGACCTCGGGCGGCAGATCGCGTTCTTCGAGAAGGAGGGGCGCGCGATGGAGGCCCAGCGCCTCAAGCAGCGCGTGGAGTACGACCTCGAAATGATAAAGGAGCTCGGGTACTGTCCCGGCATCGAGAACTACTCGCGCTACTTCGACGGACGCGCCGAGGGCTCGCGGCCCTTCTGTCTGCTGGATTACTTCCCCAAGGACTACCTGCTCGTGGTGGACGAGAGCCACGTGACCCTGCCGCAGGTGCACGCCATGTTCGGCGGCGACCGCGCACGCAAGGAGAACCTCGTGGAGTACGGATTCCGCCTCCCCGCGGCCAAGGACAACCGCCCGCTGCGGTTCGAGGAGTTCGAACAGTTGCAGGGAACCTCGATCTACGTGAGCGCCACGCCCGCGGACTACGAGCTGATGAAAAGCGAGGGCGTGATTGTGGAGCAGCTGATACGTCCCACGGGGCTGGTCGATCCGCCGCTCGAAGTGCGCGTGACCCTCAATCAGATAGACGACCTGATCGAGGAAATCGACCGCCGCGTGAAACGAGACGACAAGGTGCTGGTGACCACCATAACCAAACGCATGGCCGAGGAGCTGTCGAAATATTTCGACCGCGTGGGCATCCGCAACCGCTACATCCACTCCGACGTGGACACGCTCGAACGCATTCAGATTCTCGAAGACCTCCGCGGCGGCATGTTCGACGTGCTGGTGGGCGTGAACCTGCTGCGCGAGGGGCTCGACCTGCCCGAAGTGGCCCTGGTGGCCATACTCGACGCCGACAAGGAGGGTTTCCTCCGCAACGTGCGCTCCATAACCCAGATTGCGGGACGCGCCGCACGCCACTCCCAGGGCAACGTCATCCTCTACGGCGACACGTGCACCGACTCGATGCGCTTCGCCATAGAGCAGAGCAACCGCCGGCGCGAAAAGCAGGTGCGATACAACATGGAGCACGGCATGCTGCCCCGTCGGGCGCAGAAGAGCGGCACGGGGCAGAGCACGCTCCTCGCGGCCCGCAGCGACGCGGCGGCCGCGACCGATCCTGTCGTATACGCCATAGGGAGCGACGGCATCGGCGGCCTGCACCAGGCTGCCGACGTCGCCGGGATCTAGGCTGCGGGGGAGAACCGCGACGCGCTGATCGCCCGGGCCCGCGACGACATGGCGCGGGCCGCAAATTCCGTCGACTTCCTCGCCGCGGCGCGCTTCCGCGACCGCATGTACGAGTTGCAGAAGCTGCGCGACGAGCGGCGGCAGTG
>VSOO01000155.1 GCA_009774895.1 Alistipes sp.
ACGTTGATCAGGAAAGGCATCTCGGTGCCCACGGCCATCGAGAAGAGGAACACGCCGTTCTCGATCACGAGGAAGCCGACCATGTGGGAGAAGATGCGCGAGCGTACTACGATCAGGATCAGGCCGCTCAGCACGGCGTAGAGCGCCACGCCGAAGAACACGCGGTCGATGTTGCCGTCGGCCATGGCCGCGGTGAGGGTGATGGCCGCGGCCGCTGCGCCGACCGAGAGCAGCAGGGCGTTGAACTGCGACGACCCGGAGGTGCGCACGCGGTGGATGTCCGTGCGACGGATGACGGCCAAGAGCAGCGCCGGAACCAGCAGGGCCTTGAACAGCAGCGTCTCGACCGAGATGAAGAGCAGCTCCGGGAGGTCGATGCGGTGCAGCCGCAGCAGGGCCACGCCGAAGAGGATCCAGCCCTGGAGGCCGATGATCGAGGCGTAGGTGCGGAAACGCTCGGTGATCGAGAGGTAGACGAGCGTCACGACGTAGAGGATGACGAGCGGTAGAATCATCGGATTTCAATGTCTGATTGCAGCAGGTAGCCCGTGAAGAAGATCAGGGCGGCCAGTGCCGCGAGGGTTAGCAGAAAAGTGGTGTTGCGCACGAGTTTGTTGCGCGCGCGGGTCGATTCGACCACGCCCACGGCGGCGCCCGTGAGCAGCACGGCCAGCGGTGCCGCCGTCCACCAGCGGCAGTCGAAGGCCATCAGCGCCGTGTCGGCCGCCAGGAGGGCCAGCGCCGCGGTTTTGAACCATCCCGCGATCTTGATCATCGCCAGGTCGATGCCGCAGTAGTCGAGGCACATGACCTCGTGGATCATCGTCAGTTCGAGGTGCGTGCGCGGGTCGTCCACGGGCACGCGGCCGCTCTCGACGAAGACCAGCTTCAGCAGGACGTAGGCCGTGAGCAGCAGCACGACGGCGGTGTGCATGCCCGACATCGACACGGAGAGAGCCCCGGCCGTCAGGTCGGCGAACGACGTGCAGCCGCACACGAGTGCCAGCGTGGCCCCCGCGAACAGGAGGGCCGGTTCGGCCAGGGCGCCGTAGAGGGCTTCGCGGCTGGCGCCCATGCCCTCGAACGAGCTGCCCGTGTCCAGGGCCGCGAGGATCAGCGCGAAGCGTCCGAGCGCCAGCAGGTAGGCGAAGCAGATCAGGTCGCCGTCGAACGAGAGCAGCGGCGCGAGGTCGCCTACGGGGATGAAGAGCAGCGCCGTGAACGCCGCGCCGAGGTATACGGCCGGGGCCGCGCGGAAGAGTGCGGAGACCGTGGGCGAATAGACGGCGCCCTTGCGCAGCAGCAGGCGCACGTCGTAGAGGTGCTGGGCGAAGCGGATGCCCTTGCGTCCGGCCAGCCGGGCCCGCACGCGGTTGATCAGGCCGGGAATGGCCAGCGCGACGCCGCAGGCGAGCAGCGTATTGAGCAGTGAGGTCGTCATCATCGGATCAGGTTGAATACGGAGAGCAGGAATACGGTAACCAGGAAGAGCAGCGCGAAGAGCACGTAGTGATTGACCTTGCCCGTGCGCAGGCGCATCATCTGGCGGTTGATGCGGCGCAGCATCTCTACCCACCAGGCCGCGAAAAGCGCGTCGATGCGGTCCTTGTGCTCCGCGTCGAAGTTGTGCGCCGCGGGGAAGAGCTCGCTCTTGTCCACGGCGCGGCCCTCGCCGCTGCGGGGCGCCACCGAGGCGGCGACCGATTGCAGCCCTTCGGCGAACGACTCGCCCGTGTACTGCATGCGCACGTTGGGCGCCGTGAATCCGCAGCCCCACGTGGGGCCCGTGCGGCGGATGCGGCGGCGCTGCGCGCGGCTTTTGGCCGCGTAGAGCAGGCCGGTGACGGCGATCAGCAGCCACGCCGTGCGGCACACGGCCGTCATGACCGGGGGCAGCGGCGCCGTGCCGCGTGCGGCCTCCGGGGCGAGCGCCCCCGCAGCCCGCACGACCAGGTCGAGGGCCGCCTGCGGAAAGAGTCCCACGAGCAGGATCCCCGCGAGCGGCAGGGCCATGGCGGCGATGCGCACGCGATCGACCTCGGTGCTTTCGGCCACCTCGTGCGTGCGGGGCGCGCCGAGGAAGACCGTGCCGTAGAGTTTGGTGAAAGTCAGCACGGCCAGGCCGCCGATGAGCGCCAGGGCCGCGAGTCCGGCCGCCGCGGGCAGCACGCCGCTGCCCGCGGCGATGCCGTCGAGCAGTCCGAGGTAGATCAGCAGCTCCGACACGAAGCCGTTGAGCGGGGGCAGGGCGCAGATGGCCGCCGCGCCCGCCAGGAAGAGCAGCGCGCTGACGGGCATGTGCTTGCCCAGGCCGCCCAGTGCGTCGAGCGACAGGGTGCGGGTCTGCGTCAGCACGTTGCCCGCGCCGAAGAAGAGCAGCGACTTGAAGAGCGAATGGTTGAACGTGTGGAGCAGCGCGCCGCACAGGCCGCAGGCGGCCACCGTGTCGTTGCCCGCGGCCAGGCCGAGGGTGCCGACGCCCGCGCCGATGAGGATGACGCCCACGTTTTCGATGCTCGAATAGGCCAGCAGGCGTTTGATGTCGTTCTGGGCCGAGGCGAGGAGGATGCCCCACAGTCCGGTGGCGATGCCGCAGCCCAGGAGGATGAGGCCCGCGGTGCGGAGTGCGGGCAGGTCGGCGAGCTGCGCCGTAACGCGCAGGATGCCGTAGATTCCCGTCTTGATCATCACGCCCGACATGAGGGCCGAGACGTGCGACGGCGCCGCGGGGTGGGCCTGCGGCAGCCATACGTGCATGGGGAACAGACCCGCCTTCATGCCGAAGCCGAGCAGGAAGACGAGGAACAGCGGCAGGGGGTTGCGGCCGGCGAAGTAACCGGCGAGCGCTGCGAAGTCGGCCGAGCCGCATGCGCGGTCGAGCGTGGCGAAGCCCGCCACGAGCAGCACGAAGCCGATGTGCATCATGATGAGGTAGGCCAGGGCGGCCCGCACGGTCTCGCGCCGCTCGGCGTCGTAGAGGATCAGCAGGAACGAGGCGATGGTCATCAGCTCCCAGAAGAAGAGGAACGTGTAGCCTCCGTCGGAGGTCGCCACGCCCAGCATCGAGAGCGCCATGACCGTAAGGGCCGTGTAGTGGAGCGAGACGTGGGCCGGGGATTTCTCGGCCAGCGAGTGGGCCAGGTAGCCGTGCGAGTAGAGCACGGAGGCGACCGATCCGAGGGAGATCAGCAGCACGAAGAGCGCCGAGAGGGTGTCCATCGAGCCTCCGCCTCCGCCGAGCAGGAATTCGTCGGCCTGCCACAGGATGCGGGGGGCGCCGTCGGCCAGCACGCCGATCGCCGTGCTCCCGGCCCATGCGGACGCGGCGGCGACGACCGCGAGTGCGACCCAGGCTTTCGCTCGCAGGGGAGCGCCGAAAATGGCCGCGGCGACGGCGGCCAAAGCCGTCAGAAGATATGGAAACATAGCTTGCAGGGTTAATTCGTCGTATTGGTATTCGCGACCGTCACCGTGGCCGCTACGGCGGCCGTTTCGGTGCGCAGGCGCTGTGTCCCGAGGGTGATCTCCTCGAATCCCGCGGCCAGTGCCGCGTCGATCTCCGCGGCCGAGAAGTCGCCCTCGGGGCCTATGGCCACCGTGACCTCCTCGCCGGGGCGGATCGCGGCGGCGAGGTGGCGTTTGCCCGCGGCCGAGCGTGCGGGGCCGCAG
>VSOO01000156.1 GCA_009774895.1 Alistipes sp.
TGGCCGCTTACCGCAAATTAAGTTTGCTAAATCCGGAAAAAAGTGTTTACTTTGCCAAGATTATCGGACAAATAGAAACAAATAATTAATATTAAACGATATGTTGTACTCGATTTGTATCGGTCTGATCCTGATTGCGAGCGTGCTGGTCATCCTCGCCGTGCTGGTTCAGAACCCCAAGAGCGGCATGGCCGCGAATTTCGGCGTTTCGAACCAGGTAATGGGCGTGCGTGAAACTACCAACTTCCTTGAGAAGTTCACCTGGACGATGGCCATCGCCATCGTCGTGCTGAGCCTCGTGGCGACGCTGGCCATGGATCGCGGCCTGGTAGCTTCCAGCAACTCCGAGATTTCGAAGGATGCCAAGGCGTTGCAGGAGCGTCTGATCGAAAACGAGATGCCCGTGATGCCGCAGGCCGAGATTCCGGCCGAGGCTCCGGCTGCCGAAGCTGCGGAAGTTCCCGCGGAGTAAGGTTTGCGAGGAGGGGAGGCGGAGCGGTCTCCGTCGCTTCTTCGGGCAATGAATATCCGGTCCGGACAGTCTTACAACTGTCCGGACCGGTTGTTTTGTGTCGTGTGCTTTCCGTGCGGGCGTTTCCCGAGCGATGTGGGGTGCGACGTCCGGGGGCCGTGCGCGGTCGGTGAGTGGTTGATGAATAGTTTTTTTGTACAGGTTGGAGTTCAGGCGATATACGGTCGATGCGGATTCGGCGTGTGCAGTACGGATGCTCAGGACAATGCACGGTTGATGTACCGCCTCGATGCTCGGGGGGATGTGCAGGGCGCTACTTGGTCGGTGTGCTGTATTGGGCTTTGGCCAATTCGCGGTTGATATACCGCCTCGACGCTCGGGGGCTGTGCCGGTCGGTGCGATAGGAGTCTTTGCAGGTTTTATGAGGCTGGTTTGCGGGCGCCGGCACCTCTTTCCTTTTAGGTGAAAGAGGTTTGCCCTCGAAATTTTATTCTGAGGGGCGATCGGTTTGAGTTGCTGCGGTTGGAGAGGCCGACGCCGGCAGAGTCTTGGCAGTGCTGGCGGCCTTGTGCGGATCGTCTTGCTATGTCCCCTCCCGGTTTCGGTCTGTACTGTCCTTGCCGTCTTGTGCTGACGATTTTGTCAGGTCTGCGTTTCTGGCTGTCCTGCTCTGCCTTGTCCCGTTGTCCTGTTTGTCTTGGTTCGGTCCGCGCCTGGACTGTCCGTTCCCGTAGTGGAATGCCTGCCCGGAGCCGTTATGTTTTGATTCGCTTCGGCCGAAGCGTGTTCCGTAACTTTATTTCGGCGAAAATACCTAACGTGCGGCGCGCGTCCGGTCTATTTGCTCCCTCTGTGGCGGGAATTTATTCCGCGACCTCTTTGTCCTTGCGGCGACGGGTGTTGATGTTGAGGTAGCGTTGCAGCGTCTGCTGGAGTTTTTCGGGGGCGATGTCGCGCCGCAGCTCTCCGGCATGCGCTATGGAGATGCCGCCCGTCTCCTCGGAGACCACGAGGATGATGGCGTCCGAAATTTCGCTCATGCCGATGGCGGCGCGGTGGCGTGTGCCGTAGGCTTTGGGCACGGCGCTCTGCGTGACGGGCAGGATGCATTTCGCCGCGACGATGCGGTCTCCCTCGATGACCACGGCACCGTCGTGCAGGGGCGAGTTCTTGAAAAACAGATTCTTGAGCAGCGGTGTCGAGATGCGGGCATCGACGGCGATGCCGCCCTCCGTAATGAGTCGCAGGTCGCTCTGCTGGCCGATGACGATCAGCGCGCCGGTCATTGTTTTGGCCATTTCGGTGCAGGCACAGACAATGGGGGCGGCGTTGGTGGCGGGCACGTTGCTGCCGGCGGAGAAGATGCGTGTGATGAAGTTGAAACCCTTCTGCCGCATGCCGATCATCTGGAGGAAGCGGCGCAGCTCGGGTTGGAAGACGATGATCAGCGCGATGACGCCCACGCTGATGAACTGCCCCAGGATGCTCGACAGCAGCTCCATGTTGAGCGTCTTGACCACCACCCACAGCAGGTAGATGACGATGATGCCCGTGATGATGTAGGGGGCGTTCGTACCTTTGGTGGTACGGTAGATCCAATACATGATCGCCGCAACGAGGATGATGTCGATCAGGTCGATGAATGTGAACGGTACGAATCCCATGGTCTCTGTGTCGTTTGTGTTTGTGAGGACAAAGATACGAATAACCGAGGGCAAAAGCAAGCCTGCTTGCGTTTTGCCAGGCGGGGGTAGGGCTGAAAATACGAAAGGCCGGGCACGGAAGCGGGCGAAGTTCGATTTTGCCGGGACGAAGCATTCGGGACAACTATCCGGGACGAACGTTCCGGGACGAAGCGGAACGCAGGAAAAATTAGCGGACGAGTCCGCGGTGCAGGTGCGGAGTCTTCGGCGCCGTGGTCTGTCGCAGCGGACCACGGCGCCAGGCCGCGCCGGCATCCGAAGCGCCGGTCCGGCCTGCTATCCGCGCGTGGCCGGCGGGCAGCCGTATACCTCGCGGTGAATCGTCTCCTTCACCGAGGCGAAATCGTCCGCTTCGCACAATGCGCCGCAGACCATGAGGCGCATCGGCACGGCGTCGCCGCCCGGGCGGTAGGGCGGCTGTACGTAGTCGCTCTCCCACAGCGTGAATCCGTTGCGGCGGTAGAACGCTATGCGTCGCGCCGCAAGTTCGCTGTCGGGGCGTTCCACTTCGAGCACGACGGGCGTGTGCAGTCGGCTCCGCAGCATTCCGAGCACCTTTCGACCGTAGCCCCGGTTGCGCATCCCGGGGCACACGGCGAAGTGTTCCACGTAGTGGAAACGCCCGAAGTCCCAGTAACTGAGCACTCCGACCAGCTCTCCCCGGTCGAGGATCGCATGGTTGCGGAAGCGCGGGTCGTCTTGGGTGAGCACGCGCAGCTCCTCGAAATCGCGGTACTCCTCGGGCGGGAATGCCGCGGTCAGCAACTGTTCCGTGAAGCGGTATTCCTCGGTTGCGGTGTCGTGCAGCCGTCGGAGCTGCAAGGGGCTTTCTTCGGTGTGTGTCATGGAGCAAAGATAGCGATTTTTTCCGTAAGGTCCGTCGCGGCCGCTGCGGCGCCCGGTGCGGCTTCCGCGACTTTCTGGCAAGTATTTTGCCCTTTTCGGAATACGGTGCAGCGCGGCGGACCATGCGGATGCGGCTCGGCGCAGCGGTGCCGCACTCTTTGTTTCATTTAACAGATTAGCGCTATGTTCTATCATTCCAAAGATTTACAGTTCAACGCACGGGTGTCGAAACCCGATCCGCGTTTCGCGCGCCTGCTGCTTGAGCAGTTCGGCGGTCCCAACGGCGAGCTGAAAGCCGCCATGCAGTATTTCGTGCAGGCGTTCGCCTGTCACAACCCCTATCCGGACAAGTACGACATGCTGATGGACATCGCCACCGAGGAGCTCGGCCACCTCGAAATCGTGGGTGCCACGATCCAGATGCTGCTCACCGGCGTCAATGGCAACCTCAAGGACGCGGCCGAGCGCCACGAGGTTTTCGGCGAGGGCAAATCGAAGGAGGACGTGATCCACGAGGCCTTTTCGATCAACCCCCAGTTCGGCGTGCTTACGGGCGGCGGTCCGCGCCTGACGGACAGC
>VSOO01000157.1 GCA_009774895.1 Alistipes sp.
GTGCGGTGCACGACATTGCCGCGGCATCGGCACGCGCGGCGGGCGACGCACGGGGCCGGCGGGGAGGAAAGAGGCGGAACGACGATATTATTTCATCGTTTTTTCCCTTTTGCTTTCCATTTATTAGAATATTTACTAATTTTGACAGGATTTATTAAGCGAAACACCGTATATCCTATGGCAAAAGAGTTCAGACGTTACCTGGTCACCTCGGCCCTTCCCTATGCGAACGGTCCGGTGCACATCGGGCATCTGGCGGGCGTATACATTCCGTCGGACATCTACACGCGATACCTGCGGCTGAAGGGCTGCGACGTGATTTCGGTCTGCGGAAGCGACGAGCACGGCGTGCCCATCACCATCAAGGCCCGCCGCGAGGGCGTCACGCCCCAGGAGATCGTGGATCGCTATCATGAACTCATCAAGCGCTCGTTCGAGCGTCTGGGCATGTCGTTCGACATCTATTCGCGCACCTCGTCGCCCACGCACGCCGTGACGGCGTCGGAGTTTTTCCGCAAACTCTACGACGAGGGCAAGTTCATCGAGCGCACCTCCATGCAGTTTTACGACGAGGAGGCGCAGACGTTCCTCGCCGACCGATACATTACGGGCACGTGTCCGCGATGCGGCAACGACCGCGCCTACGGCGACCAGTGCGAGAAGTGCGGCTCGACCCTCTCGCCCGACGAACTCGTGGATCCGCGCAGCGCCGTGTCGGGCGCCGTGCCCGTGAAGCGCGAGACCAAGCACTGGTATCTGCCCCTGGACCGCTACGAGGAGTTTCTGCGCGAGTGGATTCTCGACGGACACAAGGAGTGGCGCGCCAACGTATACGGCCAGTGCAAGAGCTGGCTCGACGGCGGCTTGCAGCCCCGGGCCGTGAGCCGCGACCTCGACTGGGGCATTCCCGTGCCGGTGGAGGGTGCCGAGGGCAAGGTGCTCTACGTGTGGTTCGATGCGCCCATCGGCTACATATCGGCCACGAAGGACCTCACGCCCGACTGGGAGAAGTACTGGAAGAGCGGGGATACGAAGATGGTCCACTTCATCGGCAAGGACAACATCGTCTTCCACTGCATCGTCTTCCCCGCGATGCTGAAGGCTCACGGCGGGTACATTCTGCCCGAGAACGTGCCGGCCAACGAGTTCCTGAACCTTGAGGGCGAGAAGATCTCCACCTCGCGCAACTGGGCCGTGTGGCTCCACGAGTACCTCGACGAGTTCCCCGGCAAGGAGGACGTGCTGCGCTACGTGCTGTGTGCGAGTGCGCCCGAGGCCAAGGATAACGACTTCACGTGGAAGGATTTCCAGGCCCGAAACAACAACGAGCTGGTGGCCGTGCTGGGCAACTTCGTGAACCGGGCCCTGGTGCTTACGCAGAAATACTACGGCGGCGAGGTGCCCGAATGCGGCGCTTTGACCGACTACGACCGCGCGACGATCGGGGAGCTGTCGCAGATCAAGGGGGCGCTCGAAAACGCCATCGAGAACTACAAGTTCCGCGAAGCACTCAAGGAGGCGATGAACTTCGCCCGCATCGGCAACAAGTACCTGGCCGACACCGAGCCGTGGAAGGTCGTCAAGAGCGATCCCGAGCGTGTGAAGACCATACTCAACATCGCCTTGCAGATCACGGCCAACACGGCCGTGGCCATCGAGCCTTTCATGCCTTTCTCGGCGGCCAGAATCCTCGGCATGCTCGCGGCCGAACCTTTCGGCTGGGAGCGGCTCGGAAGCATGGAGATGCTTGCCGCGGGACACCGCATCGGGGAGCCGGCGCTGCTCTTCGAGAAGATCGAGGACGAGGTGATCGACCGCCAGCTGGCCAAACTTGCGGCGACGAAGGAGCTCAATGCCCGTGCTGAGGCTGAGAAAAATGTTGAAAAACAGAAAGATACGGTTCAGTTCGACGACTTCGGCCGCATGGACATCCGCGTTGCGACCGTGTTGGCGGCCGAGAAGGTGGCCAAGACCAAGAAGTTGCTGAAACTCACCGTAGATACGGGCATAGACCGCCGGGAGATCGTGTCGGGCATCGCGGAGCACTACGCACCCGAGGAGCTGGTGGGCCGTCAGGTGCTCGTGCTGGTCAATCTGGCGCCGCGCACGCTCAAGGGCATCGAGTCGCGGGGCATGATTCTGATGGCGGAGGATGCCGACGGCAAGCTGCGGCTTCTGCAACCCGATGCCGCCGCGATGAACGGTGCGGTAGTGGGGTAGCGGCCGGCGCCGTCGAGAAACGGACATAATAAGGAACAACGAAATAACCGAATCACTTAAACTCAAATTTACAGAACAATGGAAAACATCGATTGGGGTTCGCTGGGTTTCAACTACCTGAAGACGGACTGGAACGTACGTTACGAATTCAAGGACGGCAAATGGAGCGACATGCAGGTTACGTCCGACGAGTACATTCAGATGCACATGTCGGCATCGTGTCTACACTACGGCCTTGAGCTTTTCGAGGGTCTGAAGGCATTCCGCGGTGCGGACGGCAAGGTGCGTCTGTTCCGTGTGAAGGACAATGCGGCCCGTTTGCAGTCGTCGGCCGAGCGTCTGTGTCTGCCCGTTCCCACGATCGACATGATCGTGAACGCCTGCATCGAGGTTGTCAAGCGCAACGAGCGCTTCATTCCTCCCTACGGCACGGGTGCTTCGCTCTACCTGCGTCCGGTGATGTTCGGTACGACGGCCGGTCTAGGCGTGAAGCCCGCGAACGACGCGCTGCTGATCGTTTACGCATCGCCCGTAGGCGCTTACTTCAAGGAGGGCATCAAGCCCATCAAGGTCGCTCTCGACCGTGAGCAGGACCGTGCGGCCCCGCGCGGTACGGGCGACGTGAAGGTCGGCGGAAACTACGCTGCGTCGATCCTTTCGGGCGTGCACGCACACGAGAGAGGTTACAGCAACGTGCTCTACCTCGATGCCAAGGAGCACAAGTACATCGAGGAGTGCGGCGCTGCCAACTTCTTCGGTATCAAGAATAACACCTATGTTACGCCGAAGTCGCCCTCGATCCTGCCCTCGATCACGAACAAGAGCCTCCGTCAGCTGGCCGAGGATATGGGCCTGAAGGTGGAGAACCGCGAGATTCCGTTCGAGGAGCTGGAGACCTTCGAGGAGTGCGGCGCCTGCGGTACGGCTGCCGTGATTTCGCCCATCGGCATGGTCTACGACATGGAGAACGAGAAGACCTACAACTTCGGTATGGACAAGGTCGGCAAGAACAGCATGGAGCTCTATACGCGCTTGCAGGACATTCAGTACGGCCGCGCCGAGGACAAGCACAACTGGTGCACGATCGTGCTTTAATTCCTTTCGGATTTGCTTACGAGGCCCCCGGGAAATTTCCCGGGGGCTTTTTTCTGTTCACAGTTGAACGGTTTTCGGCGTGTATGGGACAACAGGGCTGCCTGTGTTGCGGTATTCGTTTCCGGCGGGTTGTTAGGGTATCGTACTGTGGGCTGTACTGTGGGCTGTACTT
>VSOO01000158.1 GCA_009774895.1 Alistipes sp.
CACAGCCGCGCGGCCGTACCCGCCTCCGCCCGCTCCATTCCGCGAAAACGGCGCCTTCGGCCCCGCATTTTCCGCCCCCGCCCCGGCCTCCGGTTACGATCCGTAACTTCCTCCGAAAAAATTTCGACGCAAATTTTACACATAAGAAATAAAAAGCCTATATTTGCCAACAAATCGACATAATTCAGACCTGAAATCTAACAAAACAACACTAACCATGTACGGTAAAATCAAGGAACACTTACAACACGAGCTGGCCGAAATCAAGGCCGCAGGACTCTACAAGAACGAGCGCATCATCGAATCGCCGCAGCGCGCCGAGATCGAGGTGGCAGGCCGCAAGGTACTGAACTTCTGCGCCAACAACTACCTGGGTCTCTCCGACAACCCGCGCCTCGTCGAGGCCGCCAAGCACGCGATGGACGAGCGCGGCTTCGGCATGTCGTCGGTCCGTTTCATCTGCGGCTGCCAGGACATCCACAAGCAGCTCGAAAAGGCCATCGCCGACTACTTCGGCACCGAGGACACGATCCTCTACGCCGCCTGCTTCGATGCGAACGGCGGTGTCTTCGAGCCGCTGCTCACCGACCAGGACGCCATCATCTCCGACGCGCTGAACCACGCCTCGATCATCGACGGCGTGCGTCTGTGCAAGGCCGTCCGCTACCGCTACGCCAACGCCGACATGAACGAGCTGGAGGAGTGCCTCAAGAAGGCCCAGGAGCAGCGTTTCCGCATCATCGTCACCGACGGTGTCTTCTCCATGGACGGCAACGCCGCCCCGCTGGACAAGATCTGCGCCCTTGCCGAGAAGTACGATGCGCTGGTCATGGTCGATGAGTGCCACTCGGCCGGCGTGCTGGGCAAGACGGGCCGCGGCATCACCGAGCTCTACGACCTGCGCGGTCAGGTGGACATCCTCACCGGCACCCTGGGCAAGGCTTTCGGCGGCGCCGTCGGCGGCTTCACCACGGGCCGCAAGGAGATCATCGACATGCTGCGCCAGCGTTCGCGCCCCTACCTCTTCTCCAACTCGCTGCCCCCCGCCGTCGTGGGCGCTTCGCTCGAAATGTTCCGCATGCTGGGCGAGAGCGACGAGCTGCACGACCGCTTGGTCGCCAATGTCGAGCACTTCCGCGCAGGCATGATGGCCGCCGGCTTCGACATCAAACCCACCCAGTCGGCCATTTGCGCCGTGATGCTCTACGACGCCAAGCTGTCGCAGGACTTCGCCGCACGGCTCCAGGACGAGGGCGTCTTCGTCACGGGCTTCTACTACCCCGTGGTTCCGAAGGGCCAGGCCCGCATCCGCGTCCAGGTTTCGGCCGGCCACACCACCGAGCAGCTCGACCGTTGCATCGCCGCCTTCGTCAAGGTGGGCAAGGAGCTCAACGTAATCAAATAACACGCTTTAACCGATGGCCAAAATCACACTCGACGCAATCGACCGCAAGATCCTCCGTTTTCTGATCCGGAACGCCCGCATGCCCTTCCTCGAAATCGCCCGCGAATGCGGCATTTCGGGAGCGGCCATCCACCAGCGCATCCGCAAACTCGACGAGTCGGGGGTGATTCTGGGCAGCCGTCTGATCGTCAATCCCAAGATGCTGGGTTTCGACGTCTGCGCCCACATCGGCATCCGGCTCAACGACCCCCAGCTGCTTTCGCAGACGATGGACCGGCTGAAGGAGGTCCCCGAGATCGTCGAATGCCACTTCATCACGGGCGCCTACAACATCCTGGCGAAACTCTACTGCCTCGATAACGAGCACCTCATGCGCACGATCTTCGACGGCATCCTGAGCATCCCGGGCGTTGCGACCACGCAAACCTACATCTCGTTGCAGGAGGCTTTCCAGCGACAGGTGAACGTCGATTTCATCGACGAATAGGAGCGCGCCGCACACGCCGACGCCCCACGCCCCGCAGCCGGAAAGGTTGCGGGGCGTTTTCGTTTCTGCCGCCCCGATCCGAAAAAATGCGCCGCCCCATGCAAAAAAACGCCCGATTTTTTGCGGGGGGGGGAATTTCGTTATCTTTGCCCGCAGTGCAACCCACACGTCCGATCCATGCTTCTCCACCGTCTTGTCATCCGGCTGCAATACGCCGCACGCACCCTGCCTGTGCTCGGCATCGTGCTGCTCCTCTTCGGGGAGTGGCTGTGGAGTGTCGCTGCATTCGGCGGCGGAGTGCTGCTGCACCTCCTCCTGGGCGCCGCAGCAGCAGCGCTGACACCCGCCGACCGCGGCGAGCGCGACGAACGGGGACACGCCCGGCCGCACCGTAACTGAACATTTCTTTAAATTCAACCGATATGACTACTACCGTTATTATTCTCGCAGCCGTTCTGGTCGGCTACTTCCTTTTCATGAAGCTGTATTACCCCAAATTCAAACAAAAGTTCGAGGCCGCCTCCGGCGAAGCCGATAAGGAGTGGGCCGGAAAGCAGCCGGAGATCCTCGCCGAATACTTCGCGAACCCCGACAAGTTCGGTCTGATTACCGACGCGCTCGGCGGAGACCGCGTACTGGGCATGCTCTCCACGCTGGCGCCGGCCGAGTCGCTGCTCTCCAAAGCCCGCGAGAAGCTCGTCGGCGCCGTCACCCTCACCCGCAAGGTCGATATGTCGCACTACTACTTCGTAGCCTCGGAGCAGGGCCTGCGGCTGCTCGGCTTCGACGGCGAGAAGTGCTTTCTGCACGAGGTGTACGACTACGCCTCCGTCAGCGGAGCGACGCTGACCGACCGCTTGTTCGGCTTCGATTATAAGGGCGAACAGGTGCGGATCGACCTCGACAACGGCGGCGCCGTCGCGGGCTATCCCCGTTTCGCGGTGCACGAATTCGACAGGACGCCTACCGCAAACGACCGTTCGACCAACTACTTCGTTCGCGAATACTTCGCCTTGGAGCCCACCTCCAACATGGCCTACAAGCAAGCCAAGAGCTTCTCGATCACCGTTCTGACCGCAACGAAAGAACAGTTCGTAGACCACAAGGTGCGCACCTTCCTGCTCGACGGTTTCAAGACCCGTCTCGGGCTCGCCTGACGCCTCTCCGCCTCCCGTTCCGCGGTGCGCTTCCCCCGAAAGCGCACCGCTTCTTTCTTCTGCCTGCGTCCGTTCCACGACCCGACGCACACCCTCCATCCCCTTGCCGCCGTTCCGCACGTCGGGGTTGCCCGCCGAATTTCGCCCCCGACAATTGGCTGTTCCCCCGAAAAATTTGTATATTTGCAGGTTATATTGCCTTTATGCTCGAAAAACTCGCCAGACAAACTGCCGTCTACGGCATCAGCACCATCGTAGTGCGGTTCCTGGGCTACCTGCTCACGCCGTACTACACCCGCATTTTCGGCACAGAGACCTACGGCATCGTCTCCGACATCTACTCGCTGATCCCGCTGGCGCTCACGCTGCTCACGATGGGCATGGAGTCGAGCTACTTCCG
>VSOO01000159.1 GCA_009774895.1 Alistipes sp.
GCTCCGGGAAGCAAGGCTCTCCGGGAGGCAGTCCGGCCAGGCCGCTCCGAAAAAAAATTCCGTCCGGGGAAACCCCCGAACGGAAAGCTCAACACGTCCGCGCGACGCACGAAACTACTTGATGCGCTCGTAGTACTCACGCGTGCGGGTGTCCACACGGATCTTGTCGCCCGTATTGATGAAGAGCGGCACGCGCACCGTAGCGCCCGTATTGACCGTGGCGGGCTTCAGCGAGTTGGTCGAAGCCGTATCGCCCTTGATGCCCGGCTCGGTATAGGTCACCTCCATGTCCACGATCGGGGGCAGCTCGGCCGAAAGCACCGTCTCCTTCTCGGTGTGGAACATCACCTCGACCACCTGGCCGTCAGCCATCAGGTCGTAGTTGTTGATGAGGTTCTTGTCGATGTTGATCTCCTCGAACGTCTCGGTGTGCATGAAGTGCATGCCCAGGTCATCTTCGTAGGTGAACTGATAGGGGCGGCGCTCCACACGCACGGGCTCGATCTTCGAGCCGGCCGAGAACGTGTTGTCCAGCACGCGGCCGTTTTCGAGGTTCTTGAGTTTGGTACGCACGAAAGCGGGGCCCTTGCCCGGCTTCACATGCTGGAAATCGACGATCTGGAACGTTTTGCCGTCCAGCTCGATGCACATGCCGATCTTGATATCTGCTGTCGTTGCCATATTGGATATGATGTTTATAGTCTAAAACGTGACAAAGTTACGAAAAATCGTGCGTAAATGCAAGCTTGCGCGCATTTTGCCGCACGGGAGCGGCCGCGGCGCCGCCCGAGCGGGTAAGGCCCGCACTCGGAGCCCCCGGTTCCGGCGGGCCGGAGGTTACTCCTCCGGCGGCGTGCGGCCCCACTCGTAATGGGGCTGCTCGATCCCCAGCAGCGCCACCGTGCGCTCGACCACCGTGGTGCAGAGCGCCTCCACGCTCTGGGGCCGGCCGTAGAACGACGGCGCGGCAGGCAGCACCACGGCACCCGCTTCGGTCAGCGCCACCAGGTTCCGCAGGTGCACCAGCGAAAGCGGCGTTTCGCGCACCACGAGCACCAGCCGCCGCCGCTCCTTGAGCATCACATCGGCCGCACGCTCCAGCAGCGTCTGCGACACCCCGGCGGCGATGCGGCCCGCCGTGCCGACCGAGCAGGGCACGACGGCCATCGCATGCCACGGGGCCGAGCCGCTGGCGGGCGAGGCGAAGAGGTCTTCGTTGTCGAAGCGCTCGATGCGTCCGCACGCGGGCAGCTCCACCCCCTCCCATGCGGCCACCTCGCCGGCGCGGGCACTGCACACGAGCGCGATGCGCTCCACGCCGGGGGCACGCAGGAGGTGTTCGAGCAGCAGGCGCGCATAAAGCGCGCCGCTGGCGGCGGTGACGGCGACCACGACATTCATAGTTCGATCGTTTTGCACGTGAGGCCCAGCTGCCGCACCCGTTCGAGGGTGCGGGGCAGAGCGTAACGCATGTTGCGGAAAGCCTTCTCGCTGTCGTGGAAGACCACGATGCTGCCCCCCTGGAGGTATTTGGT
The DNA here is from genome assembly GCA_009774895.1 of Alistipes sp. Classification (GTDB taxonomy): domain Bacteria; phylum Bacteroidota; class Bacteroidia; order Bacteroidales; family Rikenellaceae; genus Alistipes. The sequence continues at coordinate 1,536 of VSOO01000159.1, forward strand.
CACGTTGCGCAGGCATGCGCGGGGCGAGAGCTTGCGGTTGTAGTCGCGCGAAATGATGTCCCACATCACCAGTTTGTAGCGCTGGCCCAGGAAGCGAGCCTGCGCCGGCGTGATGCGCGCATAGGGCGGACGGAACAGCTCGCTGTTCACGAGGTCGTTTGCGAAATCCACATCCTCCGTGTAGCGTTCGAGGCTCATGCCCCAGCCCTTCTGGTGGGAGTAGGTGTGGTTTCCCACGCGGTGTCCGGCATCGACGATGCGGCGGTAGAGGTCGGGGTACATCTCCACGTTCTTGCCCAGCACGAAAAAGGTGGCTTTGGCACCGTACTTGTCCAGCGTGGCGAGGATCCACTCCGTGACGCCGGGCGTGGGCCCGTCGTCGAACGTGAGGAAGACCCCCTCGGGGTCGTCGATCTCCCAGATCAGATCGGGCATCAGACGACGGATGATTTTCGGCGGTTTGAGTCGCATGTCGTGGTTTTTCGGATTAACGGCGCGGCGCCCCGGCCGCAGCCCGCGGCTCTCCTTCGGGCGGCCCGGACGCGGGCGCGTTCGCGAAAGGGGCGACCGCCCGCAAAAATAACGAATAAATCCGTTACGGACAAAAAACAGGCCGCCCTGCGGCCGCCTTCGCGTTTTTTTTCGTATCTTGCGGCAAACAACAACACGTGGCCATGAAACCAGCACACCGTCTGCTTCTTCTGCTCGCCGCGGCCCTCGCATTCGCGGGCTGCGACGCATTCCGTTCGCTCGCGCCCGCCGGGGGCAACACCTCGCTCGGCACCCCCTACGAGCTGGTCGTCGTGTGCGGACAGCCGGAGTGGACAGGGGCCGTGGGCGACGCGCTGCGCGCCCGCTTCGGAGCGCCCGTGGCCTACGTCAATCAGGAGGAGCCCCTTTTCGACATCCTGCGGGTCATGCCCCGCGGCTTCACCAACATGGTGACCCGGCACCGCAACATCCTGCACGTGGAGATCGACCCCGCGGCCGCCGAAGCGTCTGCAACGGCGCAGTACGACGTGCGCGTGCGGCCCCAGATCGAAGTGACGCTGCGCGGCCCCTCGCAGCAGGCGCTCGCCGCCTACCTCGACGCCCACGGCGACGACCTGGTGCGCGTATTCGAGCTGGCCGAACGCGACCGCGCCGCGGAGTACGCCGCGATCTACAACGAGGCCCATATCGCCGAGGCGATCCGCCGGACTTTCGGCGCGGAGATGACCGTGCCGAAAGGCTACATCCTGGCCAAGCAGGATTCCGACTTCATATGGTGCCGCTACGAATACCCCGCCGCGAGCCAGGGCTTCTGCATCTACTCCTACCCCTATGCCGGCGCGGGGTCGCTTACGCCCGCGGCGCTCACTGCCGCCCGCAACCGCTTCGTGAGCCGCATACCGGGCCCCGCGGAGGGCTCCCACATGACCACCTCCGCGGCGTTCGAACCCGATGCGCATCCGTTCCGGCTCGAAGGACGTGCGTGGATCGAGCTGCGCGGCTTCTGGGACGTGGAGGGCGACTTCATGGGCGGTCCGTTCGTGAGCTACACCACGGTCGATGCCGCCACGAACCGCGTCTTCACGCTCGACTGCTACGTCTACTCGCCCAAACTGCCGAAACGCAACTTCCTGCGCGGCGTGGAGCACCTGCTCCACACGGTGAAGTTCCCCGCGGCGGCACCCGCAGCCGAAACCCGTTAGCGACCGCCGCCCGTGACGCAGTTCGTCACATACCTGCTCGTCGGACTCTACGCCGCCACGACGGTCGGCATCATCCTCGTGGTCATCGCCGACAACCGCAATCCGCTGAAGACCATGCCGTGGATTCTGATCCTGATCTTCGCGCCGAGCGCGGCCATCGTGCTCTACTTCTTATT
>VSOO01000016.1:0-3559 GCA_009774895.1 Alistipes sp.
GCCCCGCCGTCCGGACATGCACCCCGGCTCCCCCGCACGCTTCCGGCCGCACCGGCACGGCAGCCCCCGGAACATGCGAACGTCCCCGGACCGCAACGGTCCGGGGACGCCCGCCGGCCCGGAAAACGGCCGCCTACTCCATCGCGAAAGTGCGGGGTTCGTACATCACCACCCCCTGCTGCTTCACGAGCTCCTGCACCTTGCGGTACTGCTTCATCATCACGCCCAGCTCCGACGATTCGACCGAAGCCCGCACCTGCCCCATGAGCGAAGCGAGCAATGCGGCGAACCCTTCGGGCTGCTCAAGCACCTCCACCACGCGGAAGTCGGCCCCCAGGTCGGCCTTGTCCGCCGCCACGGCGATCGCCTCGCGCAAGCCGCCGTTCGCATCGACCAGACCGATTCCCGTGGCATCGGCCCCCGTCCACACGCGCCCCTGCGCGATGTCGAGCACATGCTCCAGCGGGAGGTTGCGCCCCTCGGCCACATGCTCCGTGAACGTGGCGTATACGCGGTCCACGCCGCGCAGGATCGAAGCGCGCTGCGCGGGCGTGAGCGCCCCCGTGGCCCCCATGCCCGCCGAAACGTTGGTCCTCACGGCGTCGAGCGTGATGCCGAGCTTGTTTTTCAGCGCATCCGCCGTATTGAGGTACATGCCGTACACGCCGATCGAGCCCGTGAGGGTCATGCGGTCGGCGAGGATCGCATCGGCCGGGCACGCTATGTAGTAGCCGCCGCTCGCAGCATAGGACCCCATCGACACCACCACGGGTTTCTCGGCCCGCAGCAGCTCCATCGCGCGCCACACCACATCGGAGGCCAGCGCGCTGCCGCCGGGCGAATTCACGCGCAGCACCACCGACCTCACGCGGTCGTCGTCGCGCACCGAAGCGAGGGTCTCGGCCAGCGTATTGCCGTAGATGTATCCGCCGGTCACCCCTTCGCCGTCCACCACCGCGCCGTCGGCATAGACGACGGCCACCTGCGGCGCCAGGACATTCGACGCGTCGGGCCCCAGGCCCGCGGCGTATTCGCCGAGCGACACGCTCTGCGCGGGATCGGCCCCGAGGCGCTCCAGCACCCCGGCCAGCTCGTCCTCGTAGAGGATGCCGTCGATGAATCCGTGGCGGAGCGCATCGTCGGGCAGCGACACGGCCAGCTCGTCCGCCAGGAGGTTGAGCCGCTCGGGCGCGATGCCGCGCGCCGCGCTCACGGCCTCCACGATCGTACCCCACACCGATTCGGCCAGCGCCTGCATCTGGCGGCGGTTGGCTTCGGACATTGCGCTCAGCACGTAAGGCTCCACGGCGCTCTTGTACTTGCACGACGCGGGGCGGAACACCTCGGCCTTGAGGTCGAGCTTGTCGAAAAGCCCCTTGTAGAACATCACGCTCATCGAGAGTCCCGACCACTCGATCGACCCCTCGGGCTGCATGTACACGCTGTCGGCCACCGACGCCAGGTAGTAGTCGCCCTGGGTGTAGTATTCGTTGTAGGCCACGACGAACTTGCCGCTGCGCTTGAAATCCGCGATCGCGGCCCGCAGCTCCTCGACGAGCGCCGTGCCCTCGAATCCGCCGCCGCCGTTCGGGCGCAGGCAGATGCCCGCGATGCGGTCGTCCGCCGCCGCGGCCTCCACGGCGCGCAGAGCCTTGTAGAGCGGCAGGCGCGGCATGGGCTGCATCGCAGCGAAATCGAACGAGGCGAAAGGATCGTTCGAAGGCGAATCGACGAGCGTCTCCGCGAGGTCGATCCGCAGCACCGATCCGGGCTTCACGATCGTCGGCGTCTCCATCGAACCGGCGATCCCCACCAACACGAAAATCCAGAAAAGAAACGTCAGGATGCTGCCGGCGACCACGGCCAGCAGACAGCCCAGAAATACCTTCAGAAAGTTCATAATTCTGTTGATAAACATGATTTATTGCACAAATATAAACAAATATTTTTGATTATCAAATAAAAATTATCGTTTAACGATATAATAAAATTAAAAATTGTCGATAAAATCGGAAATAAGTCCTATATTTGTCCTACGAATAGATTGAATCCATCATGGAAGAAAAAATCAAGGAACTGCTTCGCACGGTCGTCCACCCCGAGACGGGCACGGACATCGTGACGGGCTCCGTCGTGGAGCGCATCGCCGTGCAGGAGGGACACGCGGCGGTCACGCTGCAATTCGCCAAGGCGCGCGATCCGTTCGCGGTGAAGATCAAGAACCAGGTGCAGCACCTGCTCGAAACGTCGCTGCCCGAACTGCGCGCGACGGTCACCATCCGCGAAGGGGCGCCCCGCAAGGCGGAACCCGAGCGCAAGACCACCACGGGCGGCATCGCCCGCGTCATCGCCGTGGCCTCGGGCAAGGGCGGCGTGGGCAAATCGACCGTCACGGCCAACCTGGCTCTGTCGCTGCGGGCGATGGGCTACCGCGTGGGCATTCTCGACGCGGACATCTACGGACCCTCGCAGCCCAAGATGTTCGGCGTGGAGGGTTACGTGCCCGATGCCGTGCGCGAGGAGGGGATCGACAAGATCCTTCCGGCCGAAGTGCGCGGCCTGCGGCTCATGTCGATCGGCTTTTTCGTAAAACCGACCGACGCACTGCTGTGGCGCGGCGCGATGGCGGTGAACGCCCTGCGCCAGATGATCCACCAGACGGACTGGGGCGAACTGGATTTCCTGCTCGCGGACCTGCCTCCCGGCACGGGCGACATCCACCTTTCGATCATCGGCGAGCTGAAGATCGACGCCGCGGTGATCGTCTCGACGCCGCAGCAGATCGCCGTTGCGGACGTGGTGCGCGGCGTGGAGATGTTCCGCAATCCGAACGTGAACATCCCCGTGGCGGGCATCGTGGAGAACATGGCGTGGTTCACGCCGGCCGAACTGCCCGAAAACCGCTACTACCTCTTCGGCCGGGGCGGCGCCCGGGCCTACGCCGAGGCGAGCGGCACCGATTTCCTGGGCGAGATACCGATCATACAGTCGGTCATGGAGGGCGGCGACGCGGGAACGCCGGCTGCGGCGACGGATCCGCTGACGGAATCGTACTACCGCAGCATCGCTTCGAAAATTGTGGATAAAGTGACGAAAACCGCCTGAAAAGATGTTCACAACCCGATGAAAAGCGGATCATAACCCGTAAAAACTCGGCGGCCCGAAAATTTGGATTTCCCGAACGGAGCGCGTATGGACGCCCGGCGGATTTTTCCAAAAAAAGTTTTCGTTTTTTTCTGTACCGCCGCCGCGGCCGGAAACGGAACGGATTGTTCACAATCGGACGGTGTGGATAAGCGGAAAAAACAATCGACAGCTGTTCATAACTTCCGGCCCGGTCTGGAAAACAGCCGATTGCCCGGCCGAGAAACGAACACCCCGCCCCACCGGTTGTGGACAATCGGCGCAGTGCTCCGGTTATCCACATTGTGAACAGGCTTTATATTTATTATTTCATTTTATATTTAAATTAATAATTAAAAAGTAAAAATAAAAAATGGACGAAACCTCCACACTCCGCGAACGCATCGCACGGCTCAAGCGCGAGCGCCGGGCCGTG
>VSOO01000016.1:3569-15374 GCA_009774895.1 Alistipes sp.
CACTACTACACGACGCCCGACGTGCAGGCCGTGGCCGACTTCCTGGGCGACTCGCTGGCACTGGCGGTGCAGGCGCAGTCGGTCGAGGCCGAGACGATTCTCTTCGCCGGCGTGCACTTCATGGCCGAGACGGCCAAGGTGCTCTGCCCCGACAAGCGGGTGCTGATCCCCACGCTCGAAGCCGGGTGTTCGCTGGCCGAGTCGTGCGACGCCGGGGAGTTCGCCCGGTTCCGGGCCCGCTACCCCGACCATACGGTGGTCTCCTACGTCAATACGTCGGTGGGCGTGAAGGCGCTGACCGACATCTGCTGCACGTCGTCCAACGCCTTGCGGGTCGTGGAGTCGCTGCCGGCCGACCGCCCCGTGCTCTTCGCCCCCGACCGCAACCTCGGCAGCTATATCCAGCGCCTCACGGGCCGCACGAACATGGTGCTGTGGGACGGCGCCTGCCACGTGCACGAGGAGTTCTCGCTGGAGAAGATCCTTGACCTGAAGCGCGAGCACCCCGGAGCGAAGGTGGTCGTGCACCCCGAGTGCAAGGCCCACGTGGTCGCCGCGGCCGACTTCGTGGGTTCGACGGCGGCCATCCTGGAGTATTGCGGCCGGAGCGACGCCGCGGAGTTCATCGTGGTCACCGAGCCCGGCATCCTGGCCGAGATGCACCGCCGCTACCCCGGCAAGCGGTTCATTCCGGCGCCCCCGATCGACTCCACGTGCGGATGCAACGACTGCCGCTACATGAAGATGATCACGCTCGAAAACATCGCCGAATGCCTCGAACGCATGTCGCCCGAGGTGGAGATCGACGAGGAGATCCGCCGGCGTGCCGAGCGGTCGATACGCAACATGATCGCAATCAGATAAAGGACAAACGCAAAATCAACCGATACTTTATGAAAAGAATCTTATTGTTTGCAGCGGCCCTCTGCGCGTGCGGCACGGCGGCCGCCGACGAGGGCATGTGGCTGCTGCCCTACCTCCAGAAGATGAACATCGCGGACATGCGCGACAAGGGATGCCGCCTCAAGGCCGAGGACATCTACCGCATCGACGGTTCGTCGCTCAAGGACGCCATCGTGGTCTTCGGCCGCGGATGCACGGGCGAGATCGTCTCGCCCGAAGGCCTCGTGTTCACCAACCACCATTGCGGCTACGGCTCGATACAGGCGCTGTCGTCGGTCGATCACGACTACCTCAAGAACGGCTTCTGGGCGATGAACAACGCCGAGGAGCTGCCCGTGCCGGGGCTCGAAATCCGCTTCGTGCGCCGCATCCTCGACGTGACGCCCGACCTGCTGGGCAACGTGCCCAATATTGCCGGCGAGGCGGAGCGCGCCCGCATCGTGGAGGAGAACACCCGGGCGCTGACCGAGCGTCTGGAGGCCGAGCACGAGGGCATGGAGATTCAGGTGAAGAGCTTCTTCGGCGGCAACCGCTATTTCGCCTTCGTGATGGAGGTATTCAAGGACATCCGTCTGGTCGGCGCGCCCCCCTCGTCGATCGGCAACTTCGGCGGCGACACCGACAACTGGATGTGGCCCCGCCATACGGGCGACTTCTCCATTTTCCGCGTCTACGCCTCGCCCGACAACCGTCCGGCGGACTACTCGCCCGAGAACGTGCCCTACCGTGCCGAAAAGTACCTCAAGGTGTCGCTCGACGGCTACAAGGAGGGTGACTTCGCCATGATCATGGGCTTCCCCGGCTCTACGCAGCGTTACATGACCTCGTACGAGATCGACAAGATGCTGGAGGTGGACAACCCGCAGCGCATCTTCATCCGCGGCGAGCGCCAGCGCATCCTGCGCGAGGACATGGACGCCAGCGACAAGGTGCGCATACAGTACGCCTCGAAGTATGCCCAGTCGTCGAACTACTGGAAGAACTCGATCGGCATGTCGCGCGGCATCGGGAAGCTGAACGTCAAGGCCAAGAAGGAGGCCGAGGAGCGTGCCTTCACGGCGTGGGCCGAGACGCTGCCCGGGGAGCGCTTCCGCGAGGCGCTGCCCATGATCCGCGAGGCGTGCGCCGCGCTGACCGCCCTCGATGCCGAGCGTCAGTGGCTCTCCGAGGGATTCCTCCAGGCCGTGGAGCTGCTCACGCCGGCCCGCTACTTCCTGGACAAGACCGAGATCGAGGACCCCGAGACGCGCCGCACCAAGTTCCGCGAGTGGTACGAGGACTTCAATCCTGAGACCGACCGCAAGGTGGCCAAGCGGATGCTGGCCCTCGCCCGCGAGCACATGAAGCGTCTGCCCGACTGCTATGCGGTCATCGACCGTGATTTCGGAGGCGACATCGATGCCTATGTGGATTGGGTATACGACCGTTCGCGCTTCACCTCGATCGAGGGCGTGGAGGCGCTGCTCGACGACTTCTCGCCCGAGAAGGCGGAGGCCGATCCGGCCATGCCCCTGGCGCGTGCGGTGTGGGAGCGCTACACGGAGCTGGGCGAACAGCGCAAACCCCTGGCCGAGAAGTTCGACGAGGGGCACCGCCTCTACATCGCGGGCCTGATGCGCATGCAGCCCGACAAGGCGTGGGCGTCGGATGCCAACTCGACGATCCGTCTGACCTACGGACAGGTGCTGCCCTACGATCCGGTGGACGGCGTGCACTATAACTACTGGACCACGCTGCGCGGCGTGATGGAGAAGGAGAATCCCGAAAACCGCGAATTCGTGGTGCCCGCGCGCCTCAAGGAGCTCTATGCCGCCGGCGACTTCGGCCGCTATGCCGACGAGGACGGCACGCTCCACGTGGCTTTCCTTGCCAACTGCGACATCACGGGCGGCAACTCCGGTTCCCCGATGATGAACGCGCGCGGCGAGCTGATCGGCCTGGCTTTCGACGGCAACTGGGAGGCCATGTCGGGCGACGTGGCGTTCGAGCCCGAGTTGCAGCGCACGATCGTGGTGGATGCCCGCTACGTGCTCTTCGTGATCGACAAGTTCGCGGGCGCCGGCTGGCTGCTCGACGAAATGGAGCTCGTGCAGCAGCCCCGCAAGAAAGGCCGCCGCTGATCCGGCCGCAGACCTGTGGAGAACGGAGGACCTCGATCGGGGGGCCTCCGTTCTCTTTTGCGGGGCGTGCTCCGGCGTGCTCCGGCGTGCTCCGGCGTGCTCCGGCGGGTCGGGCGGCGGCGAAGGGTGCGGCGGATGGAGCGGTGAAAAATCGTGAGCCGCCGGGCGTGGAAATCGCGAATTATCGTTACCTTTGCATTATGGCAGTAATCAGATTGACCAAGGAGTTCACGTTCGAGGCGGCGCATGCGCTGGAGGGCTACGACGGCGCGTGCCGCGAGCTGCACGGCCACTCCTACCGCCTCTACGTTACCGTGAAGGGGCGGCCTTCGGAGTGCGAGGAGGACCCCAAACAGGGCATGGTGGTGGATTTCGGCGTGCTGAAGCGCATCGTGAACGAGCAGATCGTGGCGCGGCTCGACCATGCGCTCGTGCTGCGCCGCACGGAGCGTACGGCGCCGCTCGTGGAGGCGCTCGGGAGCCGTTTCTCCAATATCGTGCTCTGCGACTGGCAGCCCACGTGCGAGAACCTGCTTTCCGACTTCGCCGCGCGCATCGCGCCGCGTCTGCCCGCCGGGGTAACGCTCCATGCCCTGCGGCTCTACGAGACGGCGACCTCCTATGCCGAGTGGTACGCCGAGGACAATCCCGACGTGCGGTAACCCGGAGCCGGCCGCAGGCTCCCCTCTTTTCCCGAAGATGAAAAAATTGTTTCTTATCGACGCCTATGCGTTGATGTTCAAGTATTATTATGCCTTCATGGGGCGTCCCATGCGCAACCGCGCCGGGATGAACACCTCGGTGGTGTTCGGCTTCACGAAGTTCCTGCGCGACATCCAGAAGCGCGAGCATCCCGACCTGCTGGGCGTGGCGTTCGACCCCAAAGGCGGCTCGTTCCGCCGCGCGATCTACCCCGAATACAAGGCCAACCGCGCGGAGACGCCCGAGGACATCCTGCTGTCGGTGCCCTACGTGAAGCGGGTGCTCGACGCCATGTGCATTCCTGTGCTCGAAGTCGCCGGTTACGAGGCCGACGATGTGATCGGCACCCTTGCCAAGAAGGGCGCCGCGGCCGGGTATGAGGTCTACATGGTCACGCCCGACAAGGATTACGGGCAGCTGGTGGACGACCGCTGCCGCATCTACAAGCAGAAGGGTGACGACATCGAGGTAGTGGACCGTGCGGCCATCGAGGCCAAGTACGGCATTGCCGATCCCGTGCTCGTGCGCGACATCCTCGCGCTGTGGGGCGACGCGTCGGACAACATTCCGGGCGTGCCCGGCATCGGCGAGAAGGGCGCGTGCAAACTGGTGCAGGCGTGGGGCACGGCGGAAAACATCCTCGACCATGCGGGCGACATCGCCGGCAAGACGGGCGAGCGGATCGCCGCCTGGGGCGAGAAACTGCTGCTGGCCAAGCGGCTTACGACCATTTGTCTCGATGTGCCCATCCCCTTCCGTGAGGAGGACCTCACGGTCTGCGCACCCCGTATCGACGAACTGAAGGCGCTCTTCGCCGAACTCGATTTCCGCATCTTTATGGGCGATCCGGCCAATGCCGCGCCCGCGGAGCAGCCGGCCGAAGGTCCGCGCCAGGCGGCGCAGACCCAGCTCGCGGAGGTGGCCCGCGCCAAGTCCGCGGCGGCGAAGAAAGCCGCGCTCGCAGGCCAGGGCGACCTCTTCGCAGCCCTGGCGGCACCGGATCCGGCACCGGAGACAGAGGCGGCTCCGGCGGAAGAGTCGGAGCCTTCGGAGCCGCAGATCGGCACGGCGGCGACCGTGCCGCACGACTACGTGCTGGTGGAGTCGGCCGCGCAGCTGCGCGACGTGGTGGCCGAGGCGGGCCGTTACGAGGAGTTCTGCTTCGACACCGAGACCACCGGATTCGACGTATTCAATGACCGCATCGTGGGGCTGTCGCTGGCCGTGGAGCCCTTCCGGGCGTGGTATGTGCCCTTCGCGCCCGAAAACGCGGCGGAGTACGCCGCGATCCTCGCGCCGCTGTTCGCCGACGAGCGCATCGCCAAGATCGGTCAGAACGTCAAGTTCGACCTGATGGTGCTGCGCCGCATCGGCATCGAGGTCGCGGGGCGCCTCTACGACACGATGATCCTCCACTACCTGCTCGACCCCGAGGGCCGGCACAACATGAACGCGCTGGCGCTCCGCTACCTCGACTACCGGCCCATCGAGATCGAGACGCTGATCGGACGCGGCGCGCGCCAGCTCACGATGGACCTGGTGGCGATCGACCGCGTGAAGGAGTATGCCGCCGAGGACGCCGACGTCACGCTGCGGCTCAAGCGGGTGCTGTGGCCCCGTGTGGTGGAGACGGGCATGGAGGCGCTCTACGTCGCGATCGAGGAGCCGATGATCCGGGTGCTGGCCGACATAGAGACGGCGGGCGTGCGCATCGACAGCGAGGCGCTGGCGGCCTATGCCGTGGAGCTGGGCGGCCGCATGGCGGAGCTGGAGGCCGAAATCCGGCTTTTGGCCGACGAACCGGCGCTCAACGTCAATTCGTCGCGCCAGCTGGGCGAGCTGCTCTTTGCGAAGATGCGCATCGACGAGAAGCCCAAGATGACCCGGACCAAGCAGTTCTGCACGGACGAGGAGTATTTGCAGGGCTTCGCCCGCAAGCACCGCATCGTGGGGCTGATCCTCGAATACCGGGGCGTGAAGAAGCTGCTATCGACCTATGCGGAGGCGCTGCCCCAGCTGGTGAACCCCGCCACGGGGCGCATACATACCTCGTTCAACCAGGCGGTCACGGCCACGGGGCGCCTGTCGTCGGCCAACCCCAACCTCCAGAACATCCCCGTGCGCGAGGAGCTGGGGCGCCGCATCCGCCGGGCGTTCATCCCCACCGACGGCGAACACCGGCTCCTCTCGGCCGATTACAGCCAGGTGGAGCTGCGGCTCATGGCCCATCTGTCGGGCGACGAGTCGCTGATCGCGGCCTTCGAGCACGGCGAGGACATTCATGCCGCGACCGCCGCGCGCCTCTTCGGCAAGGAGATCGCCGAGGTGACGGCCGACGAGCGCCGCAAGGCCAAGACGGCCAATTTCGGCATCATATACGGCATTTCGGCCTTCGGGCTGAGCCAGCGGCTCGACATCCCCCGAAAGGAGGCCAAGGAGATCATCGACGGCTATTTCGCCTCCTATCCCAAAGTGAAGGAGTATATGGACCGCATGGCCGGGCAGGCCCGCACGGACGGTTACGTGGCTACGATCTTCGGGCGCCGCCGCTACCTGAACGACATCGCGTCGCGCAACGCCGTGGCCCGCGGCCTGGCCGAGCGGAACGCCATCAACGCCCCCATTCAGGGCTCGGCCGCCGACATCATGAAGATCGCCATGATCGCCGTACACCGGCGCTTCGCCGAGGAGGGCATCCGTTCTAAGGTGATCCTCCAGGTGCACGACGAACTGGTGGTCGATATGCTTCGCTCGGAGGAGGAGCGCGTCGTGCGCATCGTGCGCGAGGCGATGGAGTCGGCCGCCGCGCTGCGCGTGCGGCTGGTGACCGACTGCGGCGTGGGCGACAACTGGCTTGAGGCGCACTGATTTCGGGTGGTTCGTGTGTACGTAGGGGCCGGCGTCGCGAGACATGCCGGCCCCTGCTTGTTCGCCGCGTGCCGTGGAGCGGGATCAGCGGCGGCCGAAGCGGGGTCGGATTTCGAGGAAGAATTCGAAGTGGATGCCCGGCATGGGGCGTGCGAGTACCGATTTGTACTCCTCGTCGAAGAGGTTGTTCACGGCGCACCGCAGCGTGAGGTCGGCCCAGCGGGGTGCGAAGCGTTTTTCGAGGCTCACGTCGTTCATCAGATAGGGGGTGAGCCGCCCGGTCAGCGTGTCGTCGTTGCTGGACATGGTATAGCGCGACGAGTAGTAGTTCCACTTGTAGGTCAGGCGCCACGTGCGCCAGTCGAGCCGTCCGGTGACGGCCGACGAGAATTCGGGCACGTAGACCAGCTGCTTGCCGACCGACTGGTCGTTGTCGCCGAGCGGTTCGCTGCGGTTGATCGAGGGCGTCCACCCGAAGGTGCCGTCGAGCGCCAGGCGCCACTCGGCAGCCAGGCGCACGTCGAGCGAGGCTTTCGTTTCCACGCCGTAGCTGTGCACCCTTTTCATGTTGCGGGGCTGCCAGAAACTCTTGCTGCCGCCCATCGGCAGGCGGATGATCCAGTCGTCGATGTACGAATCGAATGCCGTGGCTTCGCCCGTGAGGCTCCAGGATCCGGGGCGCCCCGCGGCGAACGACACGCCCGCATCGTAGGTGAATCCGTGCTCGGGCCGCAGCTCCGCGTTGCCGCCCGGACGGAAGTAGAGGTCGGTGAGCGTGGGAAAGCGGTAGTTGCGCGATACGGAGGCCTTGAACGTCACGCTGCCCCGCTCCGACACCACCCAGTCGGCGAAAAGGGCCGGGACCGCGGGCGACCACCGGTCGCCGAAGAGCTCCTCGCGCAGCGTGAAGGCCAGGCCGAAGCGATCGACGGGGCGCCAGCGTGCCGTGGCCGTGAGCGAGAGCTCGATGCGTCCCTTGTCGTAGCCTATGGCGGGGGTGTTGCCCACCGATACCACGCTGTGGTCGATGCTGCGCACGAAGTGCTGGTGGGCCGTGGCTGCGGCCGTGAAGTACCACCGTTCGCCGGGCCGGTATTCGCCCGCCAGGTCGGCGAAGAGCGTATGCACGCGGTTGCGCACGTGCATCATGTCGGCCGTGGTGCCGTCGCCCCGGTCGTTGCGGAAGTCGTAGGCCGTGCGGCTGTAAATGTAACCCGCCTTCGCGGCCAGTCGTCCCGCGGTGCGCGTGCGCTCCCAGCCCGCGACGCTGCGCAGCGTGCGTTCGCGCCCTTCGTTTACGATGCGGTCGTCGTCGCGGTAGCTCACGGTGGTGGCCGGAAGTCCGCGTTTCGAGTCGAGGTACCACGCGTTGAGGCTCCAGCGGTCGCCGCCGCGCGTGCGGAAATAGAACTCCTGCAACAGATGGAGGTCGCGCCATTCGCCGTTGCGGTTGCGTTCGACGGGATAGTAGCTCCCCGTGACGCGGTGTTCGTCGTCGTAGAGGAAAATCTTCTTGTCGTAGTTGCGGTAGCGGTAGTCGTTGCGCGAGGTCGAGCAGCTGAAGCGGGTGGAGGTCTGCCACCTGCGGCCTCCGTAGGTGAAGCGCAGGTACTCGTCGAACGTGGTGAAGGAGCCGATGCCCTGTGTGTATTGCAGGGCGGGGCCCCGGGTGTCGAGGGGCCGCGTGGCCAGCGTGATCGCGCCCCCCAGTCCTCCGCCTGCGGCCTGGAGCGACGAGGTGCCGTGCAGCAGTTCGGCCTCATCGACGAAGTGGGCCGGGATCATCGAGAAGTCCGTCATGCCCATCACGGGCGAGGTGATGCGCATGCCGTTCCAGAGCACCTGGGTGTGTTCGGGCGCCGTGCCGCGGAACGAGGCCGTGGCTTCGGTCCCCCGGCCGTACTGTTTGATGAAGACGGTGGAGTTGTGCGACAGGATGTCGGCCATAGACAGGGAGATGCTCTCGTGCAGCACCGCCGTGTCGATCTCGGTGCGCTGGATGCCGATCTGCTTCATGGGGCGGCGCAGGGCGCTGACCGACACTTCGCGGATCGAGACCGTGCGCACGGGGTCGTCGGGTGCGGCGGCGGCGGATGCGGCGAGGAGCAGCGTCGCGAGGGGTAGGATCAGCCTTTTCATAATGGTTTCCAACAGAAAGCGCCCGGAATGATGCCGGCCCTGAATTCATCGACCGCGACGCCGTCGGCCGAGTAGCGGCGCACGACGCCCTGCTGCTGGTAGTCGATGGCGTCGGCCACGTAGATTTCGGAGGTGACGGGATCGACCGTCAGTCCGTAGTAGAGCGTGCCCTGCGCCTCGATCAGCGGCCGCACGGGGAACCGCTGCGCATCGACCGGCACGCGCCAGATGTCCTCCATGATGAAGTAAAGGGCGTCGCCCGTGCCGTCCGTCTGGAGCTCCGAGCAGCGTCGGTCCCCCGGGAACTCCCACATCCGCTCCGCCGTGCGGCGCTCGGGGTCGATGCGGTAGATTGCGGCGGCCTCGTGCCCTGCGGGGTTGCCCTCGTAGCCGCCGTCGGTCGCCGTCCACAGCATGCCGTGGCGATCGACGACCAGCGACGTGGGCTGCACGCCCACCTCGATCGTGTCGCACACGGTGTCCGTCTCGGTGTCGATGACCAGGATCCGGTTGTTGTAGGACCAGCAGTTGGTGTAGACGTAGCGTCCGATGCGGACCATCTGTTCGGTCGATTCCTTGCCCGACTGCTGGGGGGTGTCGATGTAGCCCGTGATGCGGAACGTGCGCGGATCGACGATGCAGATGCGGCGGTCCCAGAGCTGGGTGACGTAGGCCTTGTCGTCGCTCAGAAAGTGGATGTAGCGCGGCGAGGTGAGCCCCTCGATGCGTCCCTTGACCCGAAAGGTCTCCAGGTCGATGGCATAGATCGCACCCGAATTGTTCACCACGATCCACCCCGTGCCCTCGTGCACGGTCATCGACTGGGCCGTGTCGCCCAGCAGCATGCCGTTCGCGCGGCGGAAGACCTCCTGTGCGGCTTCGCACGTCGCGGGGTCGTAGTAGGTGAGCGAGGCGTTGCCGCCGTTGAAATTGCCCTCGTTCACCACGAAGAGCCCGCGCGCGCCCACGGCCGAGAAATCCTCCTCGGCCGTGGGGCCGTACTCCATGCAGCCGGCCGTCAGCAGCAGCAGCGCGGCGCCGAATGCGCGCCGCAGGCAGGGAACACGGAACATGGCGGTCATTTGCGTCGGAGAAGGGTATAGTCGCCGATGGCGAAGACCTCGGTGGAGGCTTCGCCGATGCGGCCGTGCACGGCCATCTGTGCCGTCTGCACCTTCACGAAGTCGATGTACTCCAGGTCGGCGGGGTTGCCTGCGTCGTCCACGGCGTCGGCAATGCGGAACAGGTTGCCGTGGTCGGGATCCATCGCCTCCGCGGACCAGTTGTCGGCGTAGCCCCAGCCGAAGTCGGGGAGCACCCAGTACTCATCCTCGCCGGTGCCTTCGCTCTGGTCGTACGCACGGTCCGGCAGCAGGGTGCCGCGCAGCGTGTAGCTCGTGCCCCCGTCGTCGGCCCAAAGGGGATAGAAGTAGTCCTGGGTGTGGAATTCGAGGCGCGGGAGGATGCCGCCGCCGCCGCGGTTGTCGCGCCATACCACGTCGGTGCCCGGGCCCGAGGGGCGGTAGTAGGTGACGGCGTAGCCGCGCACTACATCGGGATCGTCCCAGGCCGAGCCTTTCAGTTCGTACCATGTGTCGTCCGGGAGGCCGTTGCCGTTCTCGTCCTGCATGACCCACACGATGCCCGGCTCGCTCGACCCCTCGAAGGGGTTGCCCTGTATGGCCAGCTCGTAGTCCTCCGCACGGTCGATGCTGTGGTCGAAGCCCACGACGAGCGTGCCGCCGAAAGCTCCCAGCGAGAGACCCGCCTCGGGGTCTTCGAGTGTTTTCCGCGCATGGGCGCAGGCCTCCTCCATCGTGGCGGCGGAGTAGCCGAACTGCACGAACTGTCCCGGAGCGGGCAGGAACGCGTAGACGGCATTGCAGGCCGCGCGGCTTGCGGACGTGGCGGGCCGGTACCCCGCTTTCGGCGGATGCACCGTGATCGTGAACTGCCGCCGGAGGCTTTGGCCGCCCTTGTTCATGGCCGCTTCGAGCGTGTGGGTTGCGGGCTCGCCGCCGGCGCGGAACACATATTGGCTCTGCGTGCCGCGCTGTACCTCGGTGCCGTCGAGCGTCCAGACGAATTCTGCTCCCGCCTCGTTGCGGAGTGACACGGGCCGTACGGTGAGCGTGCGGCCTGTCGTCACACCGAACTCCGTGCGGTCGAATTCCCAGCCGAAGGGCAGCTCCTCCTCGCTGCATACGCGCACGGCGAACTCCACGTGCTCGGTGCCGTCCTCGTTCGTTGCGGCGAAGCGCAGCGTGTAGGTGCCCCGCTCGGTGCGCACGAAGGTGTATTCGCGCGTGGCGGCGACTTCGGTGCCGTCCACGCTCCAGGCGAAGGTCGCGGGCAGCGTCTCCTGCACCACGGGAGCGAGGTGCAGCTCGGTGCCCGCCGCGACGTCGAATCCCTCGGCGGCGCCCGGCAGGGTAATGTAGGGCGGGGTGAGCGCTTCCACGTCGATGCGCAGCTGCTCCGCGGCCGTGCCGCCCGGGGTCGTGACCCTCAGGTCGAGGTAGCGGCTGCCCTCCTCTTCGCCTACGAACCGGTAGGCGGGGCCGTCGCCGCAGGGCTCGCCGTCGAGCAGCCAGGCGTAGACCGCCTCCTCGGCATTGCGGTATTCGGGGGCGATGAGCAGTTCGCGTCCCGTCTTCACGGCGTAGACGCCCGAAGGGTTGGAGAGGATGATTTCGGGTGCGGGGCGTCCGAGGATCTCCTCGTCGCTGTTACAACCCGAAAGGGCGGCAGCGGCCAGTGCCGCCGCCGCCCAAGCGGAACGTAAGAGTGTGCGTATCATGTCTTAAAGTACGAAAACCTTCGACGGGAACCAGAAATGTCCCGAGTAGTCGATCGTCTCCAGCACGCTGCCCGCCGAGTTCAGCACGGCGATGTGCGTGACTTTGTAGTGGTCGCCGTAGCCGCTCTTGACGTAGGTAACGTAGAGACGGTCGGTGGCGCTGTCGTAGGCCAGGCCGCTGCCGTAGCATTCGTTGCCCTCGGGAACGCTCCAGAAAAGCTCGGAAGTGCCGGTCGCCGTGTCGAATGCGCACACGGTTTTGCTGCTCCAGCC
>VSOO01000160.1 GCA_009774895.1 Alistipes sp.
TGGTGCCGGTCTGCATGCCGTTTTTCTCGTTGCGGGTGTCGTTCTGCATGAAATTGTTCTTTTCCATAGCTCGTAAAATTATGCATGGTTATTACTGCATGCCGGAACGATGCAAATAACGTACAAAATCGCGTTCCGAACGGGCGCGCTTCGTCCTGCGGTCCGCAACATGCTGCGGGCCAGCGGGAAAAACTTTCCGCCGCATGCCGCCCGACGAAATTTGCGGCCTTTCCGCTTTCATTTTCGCCTCCCGGACCTTATATTTGCATCCCGTATGACCGGCCTGTTCCACATACTGCTCTTCTGGCTCCTCGGCAACGTGCTGAGCCACTGCATCGGGGGTTACGTTTCGGGCAACATCCTCGGCATGATCCTGCTCTTCGCGGCACTCCGGCTGCGGTGGGTCGATGCCGAAAAGGTGCGGCCCGCGGCCCGCTTCCTGCTGGGAGCCATGGCGCTCTTCTTCGTGCCGTTCGGCGTGGGGCTCACCGTGTCGTGGCCGCTGCTGGCCGACAACCTGTGGGCCATCCTCGTGTCGGCCGTGCTCAGCACCCTCGTCGTGCTGGCGGTCGCGGGCCGCACCTTCCAATCGCTCAACCGACGCAGATGAACGCAGCACTTCTCCATAGCGACCTCTTTCTGCTCACGGCCACCGTGGGGCTCTACTGTTTCGGCTCGGCGCTCTACCGCCGGCTGCGCATGCCGCTGCTCCACCCCGTGCTGCTCACCTTCGTGGCGATGATCGGCGTGCTCCGGCTCTGCGGCGTGGAATACGACCGCTACCGCGAGGCGGTGCGCGTGCTCGATTTCGGTCTCGGGCTGTCGGTCGTCGCCCTGGGCTACCTGCTCTACGAGCAGCTCGACGCCATGCGCGGCCGCACGGTGCCGATCCTCGTCGCGACCCTCGCAGGCTGCGTGGCGGGGATCCTGAGCGTGGTGTGGATCGCCGAGGCGTTCGGCGCGGGCCGGCAGATCCTGACCTCGCTGGCTCCCAAGTCGGTCACGGTGCCCATCGCCGTGGCGGTCGTCGAGCCGCTCGGCGGCATCACGGCCCTCACCTCCGTGGTGGTCTTCTGCGTGGGCATCTTCGGCAGCCTGTGCGGCGACCGCGTGCTCGGGTGCTGCGGCGTGTACGATCCCCATGCCCGGGGCTTCGCGCTGGGGGCTGCCGCACACGGCATCGGCACGGCGCGCGCCGTGGAGCTGGGAGCCGCGGAGGGAGCCCTCGCCGGCGTGGCCATGGCCCTCATGGGCCTGTGCACGGCGGTGCTGCTTCCGCTGATCGAAAAATTCCTCTATTAATATTTTTTTTATCAGTACGGAAATCGTACTTTTGCGCCTCGTTATGCGGTTTCCCGCGCTAAAATCTGTTCTATGGAGTGGTTATACACGCTATTTATCGGTAACGGCATCGCGCATGCCGTTCTGACATTCGCCCTGACCATCACGCTCGGCATCCTGCTGGGCAGGATCCGGATCGGAGGCGTATCGTTCGGCATCACGTGGATTCTGTTCGTCGGAATCGCGCTGAGCCATTTCGGAATGACGGTCGATCCGCAGGTCCGGCACTTCGTGCAGGAGTTCGGACTGATCCTCTTCGTCTTCTCGATCGGTTTGCAGGTCGGCCCAGGCTTCTTCTCCTCGTTCAAGCAGGGAGGTTTGCAGCTCGTGGGCTGCGCCACGGCGATCGTGCTGCTGGGCGTAGCGGTAGCCTACGTGATCCACGTGGTGACCGGCACGCCGATTCCCACCATGGTGGGCGTGCTCTCGGGCGCCGTGACCAACACGCCCGGTCTGGGTGCCGCACAGCAGGCCTATACCGATGCCTCGGGCATCAGCGATCCCTCCATCGCCATGGGTTACGCCGTGGCCTATCCGCTGGGTGTGGTCGGCATCATCCTGTCGATGATCTTCATCCGCTATGCCCTGCGCGTGAAGTTCGAGAAGGAGGACGAGGCGCTGAACGCCCTGGCCAAGGAGCACCAGCTCGCCGACAAGGTTTCGATCGAGTTCGCGAACGAGCTGATCGACGGCCGCACGGTGGAGTACATCCGCGACCTGGTGAAGCGCCAGTTCGTCATCTCGCGCATCATGCATGCCGACGGCTCGATCACCATGGCTGACGCACGGAGCACGGTCCGCAGGGGCGACCGTCTGTGGGTGATCGCCGATGCGGAGGATACGCCCGCCATCACGGCGTTCCTCGGCCGTAAGGTCGAGATGAACGACGCCGACTGGGGCAACATCCCCTCGAACACCGAGCTGGTGTCGCGCCGCATCCTCATCACGCGTCCCGAAATCAACGGCAAGAAGTTCTCCGATCTGCGTCTGCGCACCAAGTACGGCGTGAACATCACGCGCGTGAACCGTGCGGGTGTCGATCTGATCCCCTATCAGGGCCTCGAACTCCAGATCGGCGACCGCGTGATGGTCGTAGGCCCCCAGAAGGCCGTGGAACAGACAGCCAAGGTGCTGGGCAACTCGCTCAAGAAGCTCAACGAGCCGAATCTGATCACGATCTTCGTCGGCATTGCCCTCGGTGTGCTGCTGGGCTCGATTCCGCTGCTCAACGTGCCGCAGCCCGTGAAGCTCGGCCTTGCGGGCGGCCCGCTGATCGTGGCGATCCTGATCGGCCGCTTCGGTGCCCATTTCCACCTGGTGACCTATACAACGCAGAGCGCCAACCTCATGCTGCGCGAGATCGGCATCTCCCTGTTCCTCGCGGCCGTGGGCATCGGTGCGGGCGACGGCTTCATCGATGCCATCGCGGACGGCGGCTACCGCTGGATCGGCTACGGCGTGCTCATCACGGTCATTCCGATCCTCATCGTGTCCGTCATCGCACGTCTGTGGCTCAAGATCAACTACTACACGCTCATGGGTCTTATCGCCGGCAGCCTTACCGATCCCCCGGCACTGGCCTATGCCAACGCCACGGCCGGCAACGACATGCCCGCGGTAGGTTACTCTACGGTATATCCGGTCGTAATGTTCCTCCGCGTGCTGACCGCGCAGATATTCATCCTTTTCGCGCTCTGACAAGACCGAAGCGCATTATGGAAGGGCGCCGCTTTCGAGCGGCGCCCTCTTTGTGTCCGGGCCCGGGGTGATCTGACGTTCGGGCCGCAGCCTTCGGGACAGCGGAGGGCTGCAATGCGCGCATTGTCCTTGCCTGCTTCCCGAGGCGGCAGACGCGGCAGGTTCGATAAACCGCGCGCCGCACCGAATCGTTGTTCGGCGCAGCGCGCGGCGTGAAAACAGCGGCGGAAGTCCGCGTGTCAGTTCGTCCAGGGATAGCGTTCGTCCTCCACGGGCCCGCCGAAAAGGAGCGTGCCCTCTGCGACG
>VSOO01000161.1 GCA_009774895.1 Alistipes sp.
CCCGCACCGAGGGCATACCACCCCGCCGCCCCCATGAACAGGGCCGCCGCAAGGTGGCAGAGCCCCAGCAGTCGCTGGGCCGGAATCCAGCGGTCGGCGACGATGCCCAGCACGGCGGGCATGAAGAGCGACACGACGCCCTGCATGGCATAGAACATCCCGATGTGCGCCGCAAGGCCCGCCTTCACCAGGTAGGATCCCATCGAAGTAAGGTAGGCGCCCCAGATGGCATACTGGAGGAAGTTCATTACGATAAGTCGAAGTTTGACACTCATATTTTTCTGTTTTAGTGTTTATTACACATTATCGGCACCATCGCGGCGCAAGCGTTCGAAAACAAATATACAAATTTTTTGCGTTTTTTCTTTGGAATCGAAAAAATTTGTCTTAATTTTGCACCGTCAAACAGAGACAATGAGCTATGGTGTAATGGTAACACAACAGATTCTGGTCCTGTTATTCCAGGTTCGAATCCTGGTAGCTCAACTGAAACCTGCGACCTTGGAAAGTCGCAGGTTTTTTCTTTTTCCACCCGGCCCGCTTCCGAGACAGATCCCCCGGCAGCAGGCCAAAGACAAACAGACCGCCGCCGGCAGACACACGAGGTCTGCCGGCGGCGGCGTATCGCGGCAATCGCGCCCGCGTCGGCGGGGCGGTTATTCGCCGAGTCCCATCTTGTCGATCAGCGCCTGCGTCTCGGGCTTGTGGCCGCGGAAACGCACGTAGAGCGTCATCGGATGCTCGTGATCGCCCTGCGACAGGATGTTGTCGCGGAACGAACGGGCCACCTCGCGGTCGAAAATCCCCTTCTCACGGAACAGCGAGTAGGCGTCGGCTTCGAGCACCTCGGCCCACTTGTAGCCGTAGTATCCGGCCGAATAGCCGCCCGAGAAGATGTGCGAGAACGAAGGCGTGATCGCCGTGCCGGGCACCACGGGCAACACCTGCGAGGGAGCCATCGCCGCCGTCTCGAACTCCGTGACGTCGCCCGCGAAGGGTTCGCGGAGGCTGTGCCATGCCATGTCCGTGAGACCGAGCGAGAGCTGGCGCACGTTGCCGTAGGCCGCCAGGTAGTGCTGCGCGGCGATGATGCGATCGACGAGTTCGGCAGGAATGGGCTCGCCCGTCTCGTAATGCGCGGCCCACAGGTCGAGGAACTCCTTCTCCGAGGCCCAGTTCTCCATGATCTGCGAGGGCAGCTCCACGAAGTCGTGCTTCACGTTCGTGCCGTTGAGCGAGAGGTATTCGCCCTGCGCGA
The DNA here is from genome assembly GCA_009774895.1 of Alistipes sp. Classification (GTDB taxonomy): domain Bacteria; phylum Bacteroidota; class Bacteroidia; order Bacteroidales; family Rikenellaceae; genus Alistipes. Next base: position 1,259 of record VSOO01000161.1, read on the forward strand.
AGATGCCGTGGAGCGAATGTCCGAACTCATGGAGGAAGGTGGTCACCTCGTCGAAGGTGAGCAGCGAGGGCTTCGTGTCGGTAGGCTTGGTGAAGTTCATCACGAGCGACACCAGCGGGCGCACCTCGCGGTCGCCGACGCGGTACGTGCCGCGGAACTCGGTCATCCAGGCTCCGGCACGCTTCGAGGCGCGCGGGAAGAAGTCGAGATAGAGCACCGCGAGGAAGCGGCCGTCGGCGTCGGTCACCTCGTAGGCCGTGACGTCGGGATGGTACACGTCGATCTCCTTCGCCGGCGTGAACTCGATGCCGTAGAGCTTGTTCGCGAGCAGGAACACGCCCTTGACCACGTTTTCGAGCTTGAAGTAGGGCTTGACCAGCTCGTCGTTCACCGCATAGCGCTGGTTCTTGTACTTTTCGGAATAATAGGCCCAGTCCCAGGGCATGATGCGGCCCTCCAGGCCGAGCGAATCGGCGTAGGCGTTCACCGTCTCGTAGTCGCGCACGGCGTAGTCGCGCGTGCGGTCGAGCAGGTCGGCCAGGAAGTCGTTCACCGTCGCGGCCCGCTCGGCCATGCGGTCTTCGAGCACGTAATCGGCATAGCTCTCGTGGCCCAGGAGGTTGGCGATGCGCAGACGCAGCTCGGCGATGCGCTTCACGATCTCCGTGTTGTCGTACTCGCCGCCCACGCAGCGCGTGTAGTTCGCACGCCACAGCCGCTCCTTGAGCGCGCGGTCCGACGAGTAGGTCAGGAACGGCATGTAGCTCGGGGCGTGGAGCGTCACGGTCCACCCCTTGCGGCCGCGCGACCGGGCCTCGGCGGCCAGCTCCTCGCGCAGGAACTCGGGCAGCTCGGCCACCTGCGACGCGTCGTCGATGTCGAGCGTGAAGGCGTCGGTCGCAGCCAGCACGTTCTGACCGAAGCGGAGCATCCGCGCGGCCGCCTCGGAGGTGTACTTGCGGGAGAGCGCCTTAGCCTCGTCCGACCGCGCCGCACCCTGGCGCGCGAAGCTGCGGTAGGTCTCCTCCAGCAGCTTCCTGTCCTCCTTCGAGAGGCCGAATCCGGGATGCTCGTACACCGCCTTCACGCGGGCGAACAACTCGGGATTGAGGGCGATATCGTTCTGCAGCTCGGTCAGCGCGGGCTGCATGTCGAGGGCGATCTGCTGCATCTCCTCCGACGTGTCGGCCTCAAGCAGGTTGAAGAAAAGGCCCGAAATGCGGTTCAGCAGCACCCCCTGGCGCTCCAGCGGCACGATGGTGTTGCGGAACGTGGGCTTGGCCGGATTGTTCACGATGGCCTCGATCTCGGCGCGCACCACGGCGATGGCCGTCTCGAATGCGGGCGCATAGTGCTTCGTCTCGATCCGCGAGAAAGGAGGCGTCTGACGGGGCGTATCCCACTCCTCGACCAGCAGCGGGTTCGAGGTGTCGATTTCCGGCAGCTTCACGACGGGCATCGTATCGCCGCCGCATGCCGCCAAAAGGGTAAATGACATAACGATCAGTGTTTTTTTCATTCGGTTATAATGTTAGGTTCTTCAATTCGTTCGGGTCGCAGCGGTCCCGGAGGTCCCGAAGGTCCCGCCGCTGCGGTGCGGTCGCCCCGCAGGACGCAGCCCCTCAGGCGTAGGTCTCCGGCCCGTGTCCGGCCCGTGTCCGGCATCGACCCGCCCCGACCCCGCGGCAAAGCCGTGGAATCGGGGCGGGCGACGGAAGTATTTCCCTCCGGACCGGCATTCCGGACCGGCAGCGCTTCGGATCTCCGGCGCACAGCCGCACCGGCCGTCGCGACGGCCGCTATTCGGCTGCCGGCGTCTCCGCCGCCGCGGGCTCCTGCCACAGACCGCGGGCCTTGAGCAGCGCCGTCTTGTCGGGATCGGCACCGCGGAAGTTGCGGTACATCGTCATTCCGGGCTCCGAACCGCCGCGTTCGAGCACCTTCGAGCGGAAGTCGGCCGCCACCTTGCGGTTGAAGAGGTCGCCGCTCTCCTTGAAGGCCTGGAACGCATCCTTGTCGAGCACCGCGGCCCAGGTGTAGAAGTAGTAGCCGGCCGAGTAGCCGCCGTCGAAGATGTGGCTGAAG